>CAZNWP010000038.1:0-11287 GCA_964576995.1 uncultured Christensenella sp.
CACCGAATCTGCCGTAAAGGCTCGCAGACTATACTGCCGGTGGGGATTTACGCCCCGCCCCAAAGAACGTTATTAGTATACACCCGTTTCGCGCCGTTGTAAAGCGTTTTAACGCAATTTAACGCTTTTTATTTTAAATCTTTTAATTAAGTCTTTTCCTATCTCGTCCGCAAACGGGGTTAAAATCTCGTCCACTTTGAATTTTATCAATTCCATAACCGCTTCGGGGTGAGATACGTTGCCCATAACCTTAACGGCTTTTTTGCCTCTGTATTTGTTTATAGCCGCCATTTTAAGTTTAAGCGCGTTTTCGTCGGTTTCGCCGAAAATAAAGGTTATACCGCCGACTTTGCTTTTTTCTACCGTCTTAAAGGCGAACTTAACCGCTTCTTCGTCTATATCCATAGCGGACAACGCGATTCCCGCGTCTTTCTTATAAAACTTGCCTATCTTTTTAACTTGCTTTTTGAACTGTTTTTGCTTGTCTTTTTCTAAAAGCATTGCGGGAAGAACGACGGTTACGCCGTCCACCCCCGCGGACACGCCGTCCTTTATGTCGGCGAGTTTGCTCTTAAACGTGCTTTCGCCGAACGGGAAGTCGATAACCGTTCCGATATAAAGAGAGTGAAGTCCGTGCTTTCCTACTTGCTTGGCGCAAGCAGGGATATACGCGGGCGAAACGAGCGTTTCTTTTATTTGAAGCGCTTTTACGTTGCGCAACACGTCGCCGAGTTCGGAATCCGACACGTTGTATCTCACTATAACCTTGCCCATACGCGACATAAGGTTGCGTACTTGATAAAGGCAACATTCGTCTTTAACCTGTTCCACGGTAACGTTAAGCAGTTGCGCAAGCGCGAAGAACGGTGAAAAATCGACGCCATTGTCCTTGGTCTTTTTAGATTCTTTTTCCGTAGTAAGCGCGCCGCCGTCGGTCTCCGTAGGATAAAACGCCTCGTCGACGTCCGTCGTCATAGGCAAAAGTCCGTTTTCGGGAAGCGGTTCCGCGGTGTTTTTTCTTTTTTTCTTGCCGAACATTGCTTTCTCCTTTCCGCCATACGCTAAAAATTTGCATTTATCAACAAATAGCGGTGTAATTTTTTCGTTTTTTTATGTTATTTTATATACGGTGATCAATATGAATATAACTGTACCGTCATACGTATCCGCGCCGCTAATTCTTACGGCAATATTCTTTACGTGTCTTTTCTCGGTTGCGGGGATAAAAGCCCTCGCGCTCGCGCTAAAACGTAAATACGCAAAAACGACCGAGCCCGAAAAGCCTCCCGCGCCGACGCGCACCGACGCTCCGCGCAAAAAACCGCGCGCGGTAAAGAGCATCGAAATAGACCCCGACGACGTGGACAAAATTTACGTGAGAAAATCTTCTTAGAAAGTTTTAACGTTGTCGCCGTCGCCCCAGAGTTTTTCTAAGTGATACATAAGGCGCGTTTCGTCGTTGAACACGTGAACTATAACGTCGCCGTAGTCGATAACCGCCCAACGCCCCTCTCTGACGCCCTCTTCTCTTATGGGAGCGACGCCCGTCTTTTCTATTTCTTCTTCGACGTGTTCTATAAGCGAACGCGTATGCGTCGAACTTCTGCCCGTCGCTACGACGAAGTAGTCCGCGACGCTGCTCTTTTCTTTGACGTTAATTAAAGCAACGTCCTCCGCTTTGTGATTTTTCAGTATCTCGCAAACACTTTCCGCGAACACTTGTGAATTGACTTGATTTTCCATTTAGTTCTCCTGTTTATCTTTTATATAATAGTCGTATGCGTCCAGCGTTTTTACGTAAATATACTCGCCCTTATTTTTTAGGTGTAAAATCTCTTCGTATAAACACGCCTTAAAACATTCGTCTAAACTCTTCTTTTCGTAAAGTTCTCTTAAAACTTCCACGCCGTCGTACGTTCTGCCCTTCTCAACCATATCCGCCACGAACACGAGTTTGCAAAGCGGACTCATATTTTCTTTGCCAGAAGTGTGATATCTCACCGCGTCTATTATTTCCCCGTCCGTGATTTTTAACACGTTTTCGACGATATACGCGCCCAAAAACGCGTGAACGACGGGAGGCGGAACGTCTATCGGAAACTTAAACCCAATAAAATCGGACGGCTTTTTGTACTTCGCGCAGTCGTGAAGCAACGCCGCGGTATACGCTTTTTTCTCGTCTATACACTCCGCCTTGCACTTTTTAAGCGCGGTTACGACGACGTTCGCGGTATGGACGAGGCGCTTCTCCGTCAACGAGTTCTTAACGTAGTTTTCGTATTCGCCTCCGCCGTACAGTCCTTTTTCTTTAATATACGCCGCGACAGACTCCGACGTTTTATCCTTTATACTAAGTCCCAAAGCGTTATAAACGCGTATCTCCGTAGAAGAATCGTCTTTGCCCGTGTAGGACAGTCTTATAAACTCTTTATTAAAGCGCGCCTTAAAATATTCGCGCTCTTTTTCTTCGTCCGCGACGAAGTTCTCTCTGCCGAAAACGGCGAGATCCGCAACGGCAAGTATGCGTTCGGGGTTCTTCCAAGTCTTAAAATCGGTAAGCATATCGTCGCCCGCCAACACGAACAACTTCGCTCCCTTATGCTTTTCGGCAAAATGCTCCGCGGTTACGTAGGTATAACTCTTTCCGCCGTTTTTTATCTCGAAATCGGATATCACAACCCGTTCTTCTCCGCTAAAAGCGAGTTTAAGCATATTAAGCCTATCCTCCGCCGGCGCGGGAACGACGTTTTTATGCGGGGGCAAAAACGCGGGAACGACGTACAGTTTATCGAGTTGCAGTTCCTTTATCGCGCTTTTCGCCGTTTTTATATGTTCGTTGTGGACGGGATTGAACGTCCCGCCGAATATCGCTATTCTCATATAATAATTTTACCACCGTTAAAGAATAATGTCAATCTAATAGTATAAATTCATACGTCCGAGGGTATAACTTTCGTATGAAAAAATTTATTCTTCCCTTTATATCGGATATAGCATTTACCGCGTTAGTCGCGTTTTTCGCTTGTTTTATCGTCGCGGACTATTTCACCCCGCGCCCGTATTCGTTCGCGTACGCCGTCCTCTTCGCGTGCCTCTGTATTTTGCCCGCCGTAGCGTTTTCGCTTAATAAAAGAAAAAACGAGGCGATTTCCGAAAAAGAAGCGGCGAGAACCGAAGAAACGTTTTCCGCGCTCAACCTTATGACGGACGACGAATTATCCGATTATTTTTTATCCGTTTACGTCTCTACGGGCATTACCGCCGAAAAGACCGAGGACGGCGTTAAACTCACCGAGAAAAATCAAGTCGCGTTTTTCGTTTTCGCGTTTAGGGAAGTGACGAAAACCGACGTGGTGCGCGCGTTTAATAAAATAAGCGCGGGCGAAAAAGCAATTTTGCTTTGCGAAAAAGCCGCCGCCGACGTTATTGCTTTCGCCGCGCGTTTCGACGGAAGACTGCGTATAAAAACCAAAGCCGAAGTTTACGCCTTAATCCGCCGAGCAAACGTTTTTCCCGCGCAAAAAATACCGCTCCTTAAAAACCCGCCCGAAAAAAAGCGTAAATTTTATTTCGTTCCCGATAAAAGAAAAGCCAAAACCTTTTTTAAGTTCGGCTTAATCTTTTGTTTTGCGTCTTTGTTCGTACCGTATAAAATATACTACGCCGTATGCGGCGCGATATCGCTTATTCTGTCGCTGTCCTTAAAGATTTTCGGAAAGACCGAAAACGAGTGCGAAGCGGAATAACCGTTATATTTCCACGCGGTGATTTTTTTCGTTTAACGAGCGGCGGTAGAACACGAGTTTTCTGCCCGTGGCGCATACGAACTCCGCTCCGAGTTTTTCGGCTATTTCAAAGCCCGCGTCTTTCGGGATTAACCCCGAGTTTTCAAGTACGGTTACCTTTACGAGTTCTCTTTTTTCTATCGCCTTGTCAAGCCCGTCTATAAACGCGTCGTTGACTCCGCCTTTGCCTAATTGCGTTATCGGTTCTTCCGTTTGCGCGAGCGATCTTAATTTCGCTCTCTGTTTTGAATTTAACATATATCCGTTCTCCGTAATTTAATCTATGAATTCGAATTCTTCTCCGCCGATTATAATCGTCGATTTTTCCGTCGCGCCCATTTTTCTTAGTTGCGCGATAACGCCTCTGTCGCGCAAAACTTTCTGTAAGTACGCGAGCGAGTTCATATCGTCTAAAACGACGTTCCTCTTTAACACGTCCACGAGCGTTCCTACGATAACGAAGGTTTCGCCCTCTCTTAAAATCTCGTAATCGAGTCTGTCGGGTTTAACGTAATTAAACTCTTCGAACTCCATCGGTTTTAGCGGGGGTAAAGAAGAAAGCACCGTATAAATTTCTTTCTTTAACGCGTCGAGTCCCTCGCCCGTCAACGCGGATATAGCAAAAACTTTCTTACGCTTTAACTTGCGCTTAAACTCCGCGAGTTTTTCTTCCGCGCCGTAATAATCGGTTTTATTGGCGACGATTATTTGTTTAAGTTTGGAAAGCCCGCCGCCGTATTTTTTGAGTTCCGCGTTAATTTTAACGTAGTCGTCGTAAGGATCTCTGCCCTCTTCGCCCGAAATATCGACGACGTGTACGAGCATACGCGTTCTCTCTATATGTCTGAGAAATTCCGTTCCTAAGCCTAAGCCTTCGCTCGCGCCCTCTATAAGCCCCGGAATATCCGCGACGGTAAACTGTTCGTCGTAATAATTGCACACGCCGAGATTGGGCGATAACGTCGTAAAATGGTAATTCGCAATTTTCGGACGCGCGTCGGTAAGTTTAGATAAAAGCGTCGATTTTCCTACGTTGGGGAAGCCCACGAGTCC
The DNA here is from genome assembly GCA_964576995.1 of uncultured Christensenella sp. Lineage (GTDB taxonomy): Bacteria > Bacillota > Clostridia > Christensenellales > Borkfalkiaceae > UBA1259. The sequence goes on from CAZNWP010000038.1 coordinate 4,839, forward strand.
GGCGTCGGCAATCGTTTTGAGTTCTAAAATAATGCGCTTCGTTTCGGTTTTTTCGCCCGTTTGCGAAAAATGCGGAGCGTGTCTGCGCGCGTTAGCGAATTTAGCGTTACCCTTGCCGCCGTCGCCGCCCGAAAGAACGACTTTTCTCTGCCCGTCGGTAAACATATCCGCTATAACGTTATTCGTCTCTTTATCGCGTATAACCGTTCCGAGCGGAACTTTCAAAACGAGATCGGCTCCCGCTTTGCCGTAACAGTTTTTTGGTTGCCCCGCGCTGCCGTTCTCCGCCACGAATTTGTTTTTGTAATAGTATTCCGCAAGCGAGGACAAATGCCTGTCCGCCACGAAAATAATATCGCCGCCCTTGCCGCCGTCGCCGCCGTCAGGACCGCCGTTTACTTTGCCCTTGTAATGGATAAAAGAGGTGATGCCGTTTCCGCCGTCGCCCGCTTTAATATTTATCGTCGCTCTGTCTATAAACATAATCTCTCCCGCCCCTTAGGGGCTATCTTTATTTTTTTATTGCGCGCTTTTCGCAAAGCGCGGATACGGGGCAGTTCAAGCAATCGGGTTTTGCCGCCTTGCAATACTTTCTGCCGAGGTAAATCAAATAGTGGTGCGCGCGCCGCCAATCTTTTTCGGGTATAATATCCATAAGCGCGTATTCCGTTTTCAACACGTCGCGCGAGTCGGCAAGACCTATTCTGTTAGACACTCTGAAAACGTGCGTGTCCACCGCGACGGCGTTGCCTCCGAACGCTACGGAATAAACTACGTTCGCGGTTTTTCTGCCTACGCCCGCCAAAGTTTTCAAATCTTCGAGCGAAGAAGGAACGTCTCCGCCGAATTTATTTATCAAATCGCGCGTGGCGGAAAGTATATGTTCCGCCTTCGTCTTATATAACCCGCAAGAAAAAATCTTTTTTTCGAGTTCCGCTTGCGAGAGTTTAAGCATATTTTCGGGCGCGCCGTAATCGACGAACAATTCCGCCGTAACCTTATTCACGCGTTCGTCCGTGCATTGAGCGGACAGCATAACGGCGATAAGAAGTTGATACGGCGTATTAAAGTTAAGCGCGGGCTTGTCCGAAAATTCGCACGATAACTTTTCGATAATTTTTGCAGCCGTCTCTTTCGTCATAAAATTCTCCTCGCCGCGAAACGATCGCCCCGACCGTTTCTCACAGTAGATATTTTAACATATCGGGGCGTCGTTTTACAAGCGTTTTTAATCAAATGCTTCGGACTATTCTTTTTCCGCCGTAAATTTTTACGAGAAAGACGCCCGCAAAACTCGAAAAACCCGTTTTTTGCACCGCGCGCCTAACCGTGTTATAATACGCCGCGCCCGTTTTAACGGACAATCCGCACCCGACGCCCGCTTCTTTCGGCGTGTTTATTATTTCGTTAGGAACGCCGTTCTTTCTTAAAAACTCGGAAAAAGCGACGGTATGCGCTCTCGATTTGAACGCCGTAGCGATATACCCCATAAAATTTTCTCCTTTGCATAAAAAAGGCTTTCCGCCTATACAATATACTATTATCCCGAAAAAAATTTTGTGAAGGAAGTATTTTAATGATTTATTTAGACAACGCCGCCACGGGCGGTTTTAAGCCGCGCGCGGTTTACGACGCAATGACTACCGTTACGCGCTATCTTTCCGCAAACCCCGGAAGAAGCGGACATCGTTTATCCGTTACGGGCGCAAAAATCACGTGGTCGTGCAGAGAACTTCTCGCCGACTTATTCAACTGTTCGCCCGAACGCGCGATTTTCACGAAAAACTGCACGGAAGCGTTAAACACGGCGATATTCGGCACGCTTATAAAAGGCAAAAAAGTTATTACGACGGTATTCGAACACAATTCCGTATTAAGACCTCTCGTGCGATTGAGAGACGAAGGGCTGATTACGCTCGAAATAGTCGCGCCAACCGAAGAAAAACCGCTTCCGCTCTGCATAAAAGAGAAAATGACTCCCGACGTTTACCTCGTCGCGGTAACGGCGGTGTCCAACGTAACGGGCGAATTTACGCCGATTAAGCGAATAGGCGAACTTTGCAGAAGCCGCGGCGTTTTGTTCCTCGTCGACGGCGCGCAAGGCGGCGGACACGTCTCCCTCGATATGCAAGAAAATCGCATAGATATGCTCGCGCTCGCGGGGCACAAAGGACTATACGGCGTAATGGGAAGCGGCGCGTTGCTCTTTTCCGATAACGTCGATATAAAACCCCTGACGTACGGCGGCACGGGAACGGAGTCTTTCAGTCTCGTTCAACCCGACGCTTACCCCGAGCGCTTAGAATCGGGAACGCTCAACCTTCCCGCGATAGCCGCGCTATGCGAAGGACTGAGATACGTAAAAAAGAATTTTAACAACTTCGGCGAACTGCTTTACTCGTCCACCGCCGACGTTATAGCCGCGTTAAACGGAATAGAAAAAGTTAAATGTTATTCTCTTCCCAATAAATCGGGAATAGTTTCCTTTTCGATAGACGGCTTAGACGGTACGACGGCGGCGGATATATTCAACTCGGACTTCGACGTCGCCGTAAGAGGCGGCTTGCACTGCGCTCCGCTCGCGCACAAATATTTAGGCACGTCGAACGGCGGGTTAATCCGCGCGAGCCTGTCCGTTCAAAATTCCGCGGGCGAAATCGACTGTTTTCTCCGCGCGGCGAAATCTATGGCAAGTTCTTAAATTTTCTTTAAGTCCGCCACGATTTTTTTAAGCATCGCTCTCTTTTTATCGTCGAGCGTCGGCGACAAAGCCGCGGCGAAGTTATCCAAATCCGCGTCGGAAAGCGTTCCGTTTCTCTTGCCGCGTTCGGCTTCCGCGTAAATCGCTTTAAGTAAATCGTTAGCGTTCTTGCCGTCGAATTTTTTAGCCATATCCGACGCAATCTTAAATAAATCGCCGTTCCTCGCGGAGTCGGCGGTTTTCGCGTAATCGTTAAAATCTTGCATAATACGTTCTCCTTTTCGCGTTTTGCGTTCATTTATATAATATGATTTTCATATAATATAATGTACTAAAAAGGATTGATTTATGGATTTTTTTCAATACGCGACGGACGCGCTCTTAAAAATAGCGGGGGCGGAAAACTTTGCGCCTCTGCTTAACCATTTAAAAAGCAACGGTTTTAACCTTAATAAAACCGTATCGGAATTATCGCCCGATACGGTTTTGCCCGTTTTAAAAGCGTTTCTCGCCGCGTCGAGCAACGAAGCCTCGCACTTTGCGCACGAAAGTTACGGAACGGCACCCGTTTCCGAAGTCGCCGACAAACGCATAGTAAATTTATTAAACGACTATCTTAGCCGCGATTAAACTATTTCAACGCGTCGATCGCGCGAGCCAAGGCGTTCTCTTCCGTAACGCGGTTTTCGGGCTTATCGGTCGTTATGCCTTTGCCGTGAATACACGTCTCGCCGTCGGGTTGATAAATGCGCGCCGTGGTAAGTTTAAACGCTCCGCCCGTAGACAAAGTATACGTCGTTTGCATTATGCCTTTGCCGTACGTACAGTAATCTTCGCGCGCGGAATTATAAGTTAAGACGAGCATATCGCGCGAAAACTCTATATTACCGCTCTTTTTTCCGTAATAGTCGAGCGCGCCTATCAAACATTCCGAAGCGGAGGCGGTATTGCCGTTCGCTATAATCGACATTTTTTTCACGTTAGAATAAAAATTATTGCCCGAAGTATAAAAGACGTCCTCTCCGCCCTTTTTGTCTATCGCAATCGCAACGGGACTCGCCTTTTTTCCGTCGTTATTTATAAGGTAAGAAGCGATATCGGCTAACGTCGTCATAAACCCGCCGCCGTTGTTGCGCATATCCAATATAAGTTTAGTCTTGCCCTTTTCTTGCATATAGTCGAGCGCGGTTTTAAACTCTTCCGCGGCGTTTCCCTCGAACCCCGTAAACACTATCAAAGCAGTATCCGAAGGAAGTTGCGATATACCTCCGCCCGCCTCGATTCGTTTTTCCGTTTTGCCGTAGCGGTTTTCTATATACGTTCCGGGCTTCGCGTAAAAATAAAGTTTGTCCGCGTCGTCGTAATAATCGACGTAAGACATAGTATAATACGCTTTTTTTAAAGAAAATTCTTTATCGGTAAACTCCCCGTCCCGCGTTACGGTAAACGTAATATCCGTTAATTCGGGCGCGTCGGAGATAAAATCGAACAACTCGGAATTATCCGAAAAAATCTTTTTCTCGCCGTCGGGTAAAATTCTCGCGGAAGTTATAACGTCGCCTTGCTTTAATCCAGCGTGGTACGCGGGCGAGTTTTTTTGAACGCCGTAAATTCCGCTACCGACGGGCTCGCCTTGCGTGTCGACGAGAAACGTTACGCCTATTCCCGCGTATACGCCTTTATCCTGAGACAGTATCGTCTCGTACTCTTCTTTACTGTAATACGCGGCGTAAGCGTCGTCCGCTAGCACGGAATTAACGATCGCGCGAGCAACCGCGTCTTTATCCGCGTCGCCCTCCACCGTTACCGCGTACTTGTCTATAAGTTTAATAATCTCTTTCGCTTTATTAGAAGCGTCGCTCCCGCAACTCCCCGTAAAAAATCCCGCGAAAAAGGTTATAAACAAAACGAACGCGAGAGTTATCGCGATAAGCGTTTTATTGCGTTTTTTAGGCGCGGTCTTTATCGGATTTTCCGCCGTTTCGGGCATTTCGCCTTGAACGGTTAAATTTTCCTTTTCGTTATTTTCCATTTAATCACCTTGCGAGTTTAGATAAAATCGTTATCAGTCTGAATATAACCGCGTCGGAGAACTTGCGAATATTAAGCCCCGTAGCGCGTTCGATTTTATCCAACCTATAAGTCAGCGTATTTCTGTGCAGATACAGTTTTCTCGAAGTCTCGCTTACGTTAAGACTGTTTTCCAAAAACTCTTCCGCGGTATCCGTCATTTCGGAATCGGAGAATATTTCGCGAGCGGACGACTCGGTTAAGAGTTCGAGATATTCGTTGAGTTTGTATTTAGGCATATCTTCGAGCATTTTAACCAAAACGAAGTCCTTAAACGAATACACGCTGCCGCCCGTCTTGACGGAATTGCTCATTCTTTGCGCGGACGACGCTTGCGCAAAAGAAGTGGCTAAATCCGCGACGGTATTCACCGTTCCGCCTATCGCGAAAACGGTTTCTATGCCCGTTTCCTCGTACACCGTACGGTGCAAAAATTCCGCGTATTCCGTAAACGAACGGTATTCGCCCGCCGCCTCGTCGGAAAACTTAACGAGCGCGCAATGCGTTTCGTCGAGAACGAGCGCACAATCGTCGCCGCCCGAACCGTAGGCGTTTAAAACTTCTATCACGTCGCCCGTCTTGCCTTGCGGAACGCTTACTATCATAACGCACGCCGCTCTGTCGGAAACGGCGAACTTGCGCATATTTTTTTCTATTTGATAAAAACTCGTCTCTCCGAGCATTACCGCTTTATAGAACTCTTCGCGCGAGAGATTGCCCGTTTTAGTCGAAGCCTTTTCAGACAATTCCGAGATGAGAAACGCGTAGTTGCGTTCGATTTTCCCCGCTCCCTTTATTCTTCCCGTGTAGTGCTTGTTTTTATACTTGAATTTAAAAAACGTTTTATTTAAGCCCACGTCGGAAAACACGCCCGAAAAATCCGTCGGAACGGTTTCGCCGCTAACGGCGTTGCCGAAAACGTAGCCGCCCTTTTCGTCGAACACGCAAAGGTCCACGCCCGTGTTCTCTATAATTTCGCCGATAAATAATCTTATATCCGTATCCATAAAATCCCCCTTATAGTTTAAGCGGTAACGCCGCGTAGCCGATCGCCAACGCGGATATTAACAAAACGAGTAATATTATAACGTTTCTTTTCACGTTGTTTTTGTCTTTAAGCAGTATAAGCATACCGAGCCCCGCGTTCGCGGAAAGCCCCGCGAGCATTGCGGAAAAGCCGAGCGCGCCTCGCACGTACGATTGCGCTATCACGATGGACGAAGCACAATTCGGAATTAGCCCCACGAGCACGGAAAACAACGGTTGAAAGTATACGTTGTTATCTAAAAAAGCGTACAGTCTGTTTTCACCGATGAGATAAATTGCAAACCCGAAAACGAGATTGATCGCTATTACGTAAAGCGCGGTTTTCGCGGTATGAAAAAGCGGGTGAATCAAAAATCTATCCCAAGGTTTTTCGTGGTGTTCGCCGCACTCTATGCAATCGCCGCTATGCGGGCAAACGTGTTCGGCGTCGAACTTACTAAAAGCGAAGTTGACGATCTCGCCGACGAAAATCGCGTACGCCGCCTTAATCGCGGCAAAAATAGCGACGATAGCCGCGCTAACGCCCGCGGAAATGAGAACGATTAAACCTTCGTCGGACACGGCGAGAAACGCCGCTACGAGCGTGCCAGTTTTAATAAGGCGTTTATCGTAAAGTTTAGCGGAAGCGACG
>CAZNWP010000039.1:0-10944 GCA_964576995.1 uncultured Christensenella sp.
GTTTGAGGGGCGTATGGTTATCCGTGTGGGTTCAAGTCCCATCCTTCACACCAAATAAAACACTCGGCAAATTGTCGGGTGTTTTTGTTTTATAACGAAACGTGTCTCGTATACGGAGTCGTTTTGATTTTAAAACGCTTTTGCAAAAGCGAAAGTTATAGCCCGTAGGACTGTTTTGCGGGTAGGTCGCACGGGCGAAAATCATAATTTTCACGCCAAGGAAAAACACACGGCATTTACGTCGGGTGTTTTTTTATTAAAGAAACTGGAAATCTTTTATCGTAAATGTTTGAGGAAATACGAAAAGTGGTTAATTTTTTATTGCCTTTGTGTTACACTTACGTTACGATATATATTGTTTACGTAAATATCGCGATATAATAGCATCGTCTGTTTTAAGCGGTTATGCAAAAGTGTTTATATAATATCGTTTTTGAAAAAAATGGAAAGTTGCGTTTGCGTATATATAATTTAAGTTTTAATATTATTTTCGCCGACGACGTGTTTCGATTCGTTTAGGCAATGCGATATATTTTAGGAAAAGAGTATAAGGAGATAAAATGTTTCAGTCAAAAGAGGTGATAAAGCCGTTCGAGAAAAAAGTATATCTTTCTTCGCCGACTATGCATGGAGAAGAAATGAAATATATGACGGAAGCATACGAAACGAACTGGATGTCTACGGTGGGTGCGAATATTAACGCCGTAAAGAATATTGCTGCTCAAAAATCGGAAATGACGTATGCCGTGGCGCTTTCGTGTTGTACCGCCGCGCTTCATTTATGCGTAAAATCGGCGGGCGAAAAATTGTACGGCAAGCCCCTAATCTCTCACGGCGCGTTAGAGGGGAAACGCGTGTTCTGTTCCGATATGACGTTTGACGCGACTCTTAATCCCGTTGTTTACGAAGGCGGCGTTCCCGTGTTTATCGATACGGAAGCGGATTCGTGGAATATGGATCCCGTAGCGCTTGAAAAAGCGTTTGAATTATATCCCAAAGCAAAACTCGTTGTATGCGCGGAGTTGTACGGTTTTCCTAGAAGAATTGATCTAATTAAGCAAATTTGTGAAAAACACGGCGCTTTTTTAATAGAAGATGCGGCGGAGGCGATGGGGCAACATTATTCGGTAAACAGTGCGGTTCTTTCGGGGATTACGCGGCTATATCATATAACGGTAATAAGATTATTACGGGTTCGGCGGGCGAATGCCTTTTGACGAACGATTTAGAAGTAGCCGATAAGGTTCGAAAATGGTCTACGCAAGCGCGAGAAAATGCTCCGTGGTATCAACACGAAGAAGTTGGCAATAATTATAGAATGAGTAACGTCGTTGCCGGCGTTGTTCGCGGACAATATCAATATTTAGAAGAACATATCGCGCAGAAAAAAATCGTTTACGAGAGATATCGAGACGGACTTGCGCGTTTGCCGATAAAGATGAACCCGATTATTGACGGCGCAAATCCGAATTATTGGCTTTCCGCAATGATTATTGATAAAGATTATACGTGCAAACAAGTTCGAGACGATTCGACTGCTTTGATTGTTCCCGAAAAAGGGAAATCGTGTCCGACGGAAATTTTGCAAGCAATTGCTAATTTAAATGCCGAAGGTAGACCGATCTGGAAGCCGATGCATATGCAGCCGATGTACCGTATGCACGAGTTTATAACGAGAAACGGTAGCAGTAGGTCGAGAACGAACGCTTATATTGCTGGAAGCGTGTCTGACGTAGGAGCGGATATTTTCGAACGCGGTTTATGTTTGCCGTCGGATAATAAAATGACGGAAGAAGAGCAGATGCGCATTATCGAAACGATAAAGAGGTGCTTTGACTGATGACTTGGTGGCAAATTTTATTGATATGTATTGCCTCCGTTGCGGTGTGGATATTCCTTTCATCGGTATTATATAAGCAGTTTTTTTAAGCGGTTTTACGATATTGCGTTATCGCTATAGGTTTTGAAATTAAAGTTTGCATGCACTATTGAGATTTTTACAGGCATAAGAGGGAGAATAGCATTTTTTACTAATTCAATTTACAATATGCGGCAGATGAAGCACGCGAAGACGCAAGAGGCGAACGACGCCGCGAGTGATATTATTATCGGCGTAAGCAATTTGCGTTTTTTGTTGCCCGCAAAATATACCGCGGCTATATAAAATACCGTTTCGGACGAACCGTATATGACGCACGCGCATCGTGCGAGGTATCCGTCCGCGCCGTATTTGGCGAAAATATCTGATAACGTTGCGAGCGCGCCGCTTCCCGAAAACGGTTTAATTAAAACGAGCGGGGTTAACTCGTCGGGTATTCCGAGCAGTCCGAATACGGGCGACAAGATTTTCGTGAGGGCGGCGGAGAGCCCGCTCGCTTCGAAAAGTTCCGTTAACACGAATATGCTTACTAAGAACGGGAAAACCGACGCGGCGAAAGGGATAGCGGATTTTGCGCCTTCGGTGAACGCGTCGTACGGCTTGACCTTTTTTATCGCACCGTAAATAAATATTGCGAGAAAGATGACGGGAATAAAATAAACGGACATAATCACGCGTCCTTTTTAACGAAAATTTTAACGAGAAGCACGCCTATCACGCTCGATAAAAGAGTGGCGAGGATAGTCGGCAGAATTATATCCGACGGCGAAGCCGCGCCCGATTGCGTCCTAAGCGCCAAAACCGACGACGGTATAAGTTGTACGCTCGTCGCGTTTATCACGAAGAACATCGTTACGGCATAGTCGGTGCCGTCGTGCTTGTCTAATTCTTTTATTGCGTTAATCCCCATAGGCGTAGTCGCGCCGCTCATACCGAGGATATTCGCGGAGACGTTTAACGAAATATATTCGTTGGCGGAGTCGGGGAGTTTGCCGAAGAGTAAGCGGTTCGCAGGTTTTAACGCTTTCGCGAGTTTATCGGATAGTCCCGTATTTTCCATAATCTTAAACACGCCGAGCCATACGGCGTATACGACGAGCATTTTAAGCGTAAGATTCGCCGCTTTTTCTCCGCCCGACAAAAAGGACGTCAATACCGTTTGCGGTGAAGTAAACGTTAAAAGCGCGGTAGATATTATTAAGATTGCTCCGAAAATTACGTTCATAGTACAAAATATGTCGTACCGTTTTAGAATATGTAAAAAAACGAGAAATACCGAAAAAGTGTAAAACCGCTTTTAATTAGCGAGAAGTAACGGCGAAAACTTAAAAAAGATATTGACAAACGGCATAGCGTTGTGATAAAATAGTATAAACCAAAAAGAACGAAGAGGCGTAAAAGTGAAAGAAAAATTTTATTTAACCACGGCAATAGCGTACGCATCGGGCAAACCGCATATCGGCAATACTTACGAAGCAATATTATCCGACGCGGTTGCGCGGTTTAAGCGTAAACAAGGTTACGACGTGTTTTTTCAGACGGGTACCGACGAACACGGGCAGAAGATAGAAGAAAAAGCCAAGACGGCGGGAAAGACTCCGCAAGCGTACGTGGACGAAGTTACCGCGGAAATTAAACGGCTTTGGTCTCTCGTCGGCGTGTCTTACGACAAGTTTATAAGAACGACGGATAAAGATCACGAAAAGCAGGTTCAAAAGATTTTCAAAAAACTTTACGAACAAGGCGATATATACAAGGGATCGTACGAGGGGTGGTATTGCACGCCGTGCGAAAGTTTTTGGACGGAAAGTCAACTCGTCGACGGCAAGTGCCCCGATTGCGGCAGACCGGTAAAAAAAGCCAAGGAAGAAGCGTACTTTTTCAAGATGAGCAAGTACGCCGACAGACTGTTAAAATATTACGAGGACAACCCCGACTTTATAATTCCCGTTTCGCGTAAGAACGAGATGGTGAACAATTTCTTAAAACCGGGACTTCAGGATTTGTGCGTATCGCGCAGCAGTTTTAAGTGGGGAATACCCGTAGACTTCGACGACAGACACGTAATATACGTGTGGCTCGACGCGCTTACCAACTATATCACGGGTATAGGTTACGACGCGGACGGCGAAAGTTCGGAGACGTTTAATACGCTTTGGCCCGCCGACGTGCATATTATAGGCAAAGACATAATAAGATTCCACGTAATATATTGGCCTATATTTTTGATGGCGTTGGGGCTTCCGCTTCCGAAAAAAGTATACGGACACGGCTGGCTTTTGCAAGAAGGCGGAAAAATGAGTAAGTCTAAAGGCAACGTTATTTACGCCGATGATCTCGTTAAGTTTTTCGGCAAAGACGCCGTAAGGTATTACGTGCTTACCGCGATGCCGCAAGACAACGACGGGCTTATATCGTGGAATTCGGTTATAGACACGGTGAACGCCGACCTTGCCAACGTTCTCGGCAATCTGGTAAGCCGCACCGTTGCTATGATAAACAAGTATTTCGGCGGTTCGGTTAAACTAAGCGATGGCGAAGCGGACGATATCGACGAGGACTTGAAAGCCGTAACGATTGCGGCGATCGACAAAGTTACCGCAAAAATGGACGAGTATAAAATATCGGACGCGCTCGCGGAGATATTCAACGTATTCCGCCGCGCCAATAAGTATATAGACGAAACCGCGCCGTGGGTGCTTGCTAAAGACGAAAGCAAAAAGGCGAGACTCTCGCGCGTGTTGTATAACCTTTCCGAAAGCATAATAACGGGACTTTCGCTCTTGTATCCGTTTATGCCCGATACCGCGGAAAAGGCGGCGGGGCAGTTCGGCGCGGGGTTAAGAGATTTCTGCGATTGCAATAAATTCGGCGTATGCGAAGGATATACGGTTACCGATAAACCCGAGATATTGTTTGCAAGGATAGACGGCGCGAAGAAAATCGAAGAGATTAACGCGGCGTTGGGCTTAAATAAAGAAGAGCCGAAAGAAGAGGAAGCGCAAGCGACGCAAGAAAAAGCGCAAATCGAGATAGACGATTTTGAAAAAGTTCAATTGAAAATTGCGAAAGTCGTTGCGTGCGAAAAGGTCGAGAAGAGCAAGAAACTGTTAAAACTCACCGTTAAAATCGGTGCGGAAGAAAGAACGATCGTGTCGGGCATCGCGTTGAAATATACGCCGGAATACTTAATCGGCAAAAAACTCGCGGTGATAACCAACTTAAAACCGGTTAAACTTTGCGGAATAGAAAGTCAAGGAATGATTATTTGCGCTGAAAATTCCGACGGGGATATTGCCTTTTTAACGCCGGAACACGATATCGACGACGGAAGCGAAATTTTTTAACGGCGGACTTAAATGTATATAGATACGCATTGTCATTTAGACGACGAAAAACTTAAAAACGATATAGCGGCGGTGGTAGCCGAGTTTACGGCGGCGGGCGTTTCGCGCGTTATAGACGTGGGTTGCGATTTAACTTCTTCCGTACTCGTAAAGGATCAAGCGGAAGCGTTCGAGTCGGTCTATTTTGCCGCGGGCTTTCACCCGATGGACGTCGAGAGAATGAATAAGGACGGCGAAGACGGAATACGTCAACTTCTCACGCATAAGAAGTGTGTGGCGGTCGGAGAGATCGGCTTAGATTATTATTGGCGCAAAGACGACAAAGCGTGGCAGAAAGAGTGTTTTATTAAGCAGTTGGAAATCGCCGAAGAGTTTAAGTTGCCGATAAACGTGCACGTTCGCGACGCAATGGGCGACGCGTTCGAAATATTAAAGCAAAACAAGTCGAAACTCGTATACGGCGGCGTTATGCACTGTTTTTCGGGAAGTAAAGAGACTGCGGCGGAACTATTGAAACTCGGAATGTATATATCGTTCGGCGGAACGCTTACGTTTAAGAACGCGCGCAGCGCGCCCGAGGTGGCGGCGTACGTTCCCGAAGATATGATATTGACGGAGACGGATTGTCCGTATCTCGCGCCTGAACCCGTAAGGGGTACGGTTAATTCGCCGAAGAATATACCGTATATCGTGGAAAGACTATCGAGCATACGCGGGGTTAACGGAGAACGCCTTGCGGAACGGATAATGCAAAATGCAAAAACGTTGTTTTATAAGTTGAATTAAAAATTCGGGACGCGTATAAATGCGCCCCGAAAGTTTTATAACGAGAATAAATTACGAATTGTTTAGTAGATACTTTTTTCTGTAACGGTAGGGCGGGACGTTGTACTTCGTCTTGAACGTGTTTATAAAATGCGATAAACTTTCGTAGCCTACGAGATAACTTATTTCGATTAAATCGATATTAGTCGTTTTTAATAGCAGAGCCGCCTTTTCCATACGGAATTCCGTATTAAAGAGTTTGAAAAATAAAAAGGCGTAAGCGTAAAGATGCGGCGCGGCGATAGTTTTCTATCGCCGCGCCGCGGTAATTTAAGTTAAAATGAAAATTTACTTTATACGCCGTCCATAACGTGCATATTTCTAACGTCGGCGTCCTCTATTTTATCGGTTACAGAATACGCGTGCGTTTCTAAATTGTTGCACGTCGCGTCGGTTAGGTTTCGCCTTTTCAGTTCGGCGATAATCTCCGCGGCGACGCTTTCTATAATCTCTATTTTGTCCGCCGTTTCTTTTTTCGAGTTTCCCGATTCCGTAAGTCCCGCCAGCGAAAATTCTAAGTCCGCTAAAATCGGCAAATCTCTCATCGCTCTGTACGCCCATTTATAAAAAGGTTCGTACTTGCCGTTAAGTAAAAACACGAGGGATATAACGTGCTTTACGAATTCGAAAATCGCAAGTTGCGCCGCGCCCGTTTCGCCGCGCGACGTGAGTCGTTGATAATTATACTGTCCCGCTTGCCCCGCGAATACCGCGTGCGCCGCGATCTTCTTTTTTCTGACGTCCTCGGGATAACCTTTAAGGAGTTCTTCTCTCACCTTAGAAAATTCGCCCGCGTCGTCTTTCCATACTTCGCCGTTGCACGCCGCCGCGAGCATCGACGGGGGAATATAAAACCAATCGCGCGTTTTGCTCGGCACGGAGGACGAGCCTAAAAACTTGCGGTAAAAATCGTCTATGAGAATAACCCCGCGACGGTTGCCGCCGACGGGCGAGAGCGTTGCACGTTTAACGCCCATATATTCTTTGGGAAGTTTTGCGTATACGCGTTCTAACTTAAAGCCGATTTCCCGTTCGGTTTCGCCGTTAATAAAAAGACAAAATCCCGCGTCGAAGTCGTGATCGCGCGATACGTCGTCGTCGAAGCCGAAACACTCGCTTCCTTCGCCGACGAGTCCCACCGCGATTTTATCGACGTATTCGGGGAAGTTTTCTTCTATCGCCTTTTTGCCGTATTCAAGGTAAAAGTTTTTTGAAAGTTCAAGCCCGCGCATATAATTTCTCCGATTTTTCTTTTAATTCTTTCGCTACTCGCGCGTAACCGAAATATTCGTAGGACGGATAGCATTTAGAGAGCACGAAAGCGAGATATCCGTTTTGCGGTATTTTTTCGTCGGATAAAAGATCGTATGCTTGGAAGAGACATTCGACGATTTCGCCTTTCGGTTTGTTTTGCGCGTCTTTTAAGTGCGCGAGGTTTATATAAGATATTGCCTCGTCGGGCGCGGCGTTTTCCGCCTTTTCGGTTATCGCTATCGCTTTTTTATAATATTCTTCCGCTTCGTCGTAACGCTTTAAGTCGGTTAAGGCGAGAGCGGCGTTATTGTATAGCCCCGCGAACATAACGTCGTTTTCGGAAAGTTTTTCGCGGTATACGGCAAGCGTTCTCTCGTAAAGCGCGACTGCTTTTTCGGGGTTGCCGAACGCTTTGTTTGCGGTGGCAACGTTAAGCAAAACCGTCGCTTCCGTTACGGTGTCGTTTAATTTTAACGAGTTTACGAGCGAGACGGCTCTGTCGGACGAGGCAAGGGCGAGAGCCTTTTCGCCGAGTTTGCGGTAAAGTCCTATTAGTTCGTCGGTAACGGCGAGTTCTCCGCGTTCGTCGCGAAGCGCGAGTGCTTCTTTTTGCCAATATTCTAAGTGCGCTCTCGCGCCGCTCACGTCGTTTTTATTTAAGTATTCGTCGAGTTTTTCGATAACGCGCGATACGGGAATACGTCCTACGGGATCGTTCTCGTCGGGGTTGTAAAATTCTCTGCCTCCGCATAATGCGCAAGACGGCTCTTTATAGTCGAACGGATCAAGCATATTTCCTTCTTTTTACCGCGCGGTGCGACTTACGTAAATGCGTTTGTATTTAAGAGGGGATACGCCCGTTACCTTCTTAAACGTCTTGGTGAAGTAGTTGGGCGTGTCGAACGAGAGCGAGTCCGCTATCTGCGTAATGTTCATTTTCGTTTCGCGTAACAGTTTTTTCGCCTTCTCTATTTTCAGTTTGGTAAAGTAGACCATTATCGTGCTGCCCGTGTCTTTTTTAAATTGTCTGAAAATGTACGACTTATTGTAGTTCAATCTGTCGCAAATGTCTTGCACGCACAGTTTGTCGTCTACGCGTTCGTTTAAGACTTTTATTACGCTTTGCGAAATTCTGCCGTCGAACTCTTCTTCGGGCAAGAATACGACGTCGGGATTATCCTTTTCCGTTTCGCGCCGCATAATGCTTATTAGCAATATCTCCAAAAAGTTTTCCATCAACTGTTGACCGCCGAGCGCGGGACGGGGTAGAAATTCCATCTTTTTAAGCGCGGGATCGGAGTAAGGCAGATTAAAAGTCATCTTGCTTTCTTCTATTATGAAGTAAATAAACTTAACGAGTGATTTGTCGAGTTTGATTTTCTTGTTTTCGAAAAAGCGCATCGCGCGGCTCTTGCATACGAACGACATTATAAATACGTTAGGAGCCGTTTCTCCGTTAGCCGACAACGAATGAAATTCGTTGGGCTTGTGAAAAAGCATTTCGCCTTGTTCTATTATAATCGTTTCGTCGTCCGACGTCGCCGTTACGCTTTCCTTTTCCGCGTAGACGAGTTCCCAGAAGTCGTGCGACTCGCCTTTGTTCGTGTAGTCCTTATCGAATTCGAAGTAATGTATGGTTACGACTTCGTCCACGACGAGCAACTTTTCTAACTTGTGTTTGTAATACTTAATTTCCATCGTTTTTTTCTCCGTTAAAATTATATACCATAACGAGCCGTCTTGTCAAATTATTTTAAACAATTGATATTGTATATTTTTTTACTCTTTTTGTCTATCGCCGTGTATATCATTTTACTTAAAATGGTGGTAAAATTTATACGTAATAAAAAGAAGAGGAGTTTTCGTATGAGAATACTTGCAGTAGGTTGTCATCCCGACGACGTAGAAATAGCGTGTTCGGGAACTCTCGCTAAGTGCGTCAAACGCGGCGATAAAGTTATCGTATGCCACGCGTCGAGCGGAGATTTAGGACACGTCGTTATTCCGCCGGATAAATTGCGCGTAATGCGCGCGGAAGAGGCAAAGCGCGCGGGCGCGCTTGCGGGCATAGAAGTTATTTACGGGGGCTTCGACGATCTCGATATCTTCGATAATAACAGAGCGGCGCGCGATAAAATGGTAGAAGTGATAAGATATGCCGATCCCGACGTTATTATTACGCATAATCCCGACGATTATATGCCGGATCACACCGCGGTAAGCAGACTCGTTTTCGACGCGTCGTTCGCGGCAACGCTTCCCAATTATCCGCCCAAGACGGATAAACCCGCTAAACTCGTTCCCATATATTATATGGACACGCTCGCGGGGGTGAACTTCGTTCCCGAAGAGTTCGTCGACATAACCGACGAAATTGACTTAAAAATCGAAATGCTTAACTGCCACGAGAGTCAAATCGTATGGATGAGAGATCACGATCATATAGATTTTCCCGATATGGTGAGAACGTGTTCGAGATACCGCGGTTATCAATGCGGTGCGGAATACGCGGAAGGCTTTAAGTTATGCAAGGCGTACTTAAAAGGCACGACTAAGAGGTTATTGCCGTAAAAAATAAAAATACAAGGAGAAAACTTATGAAATGGTGCGTTATAGGCGCGGGCGGCATTGCCGACAGAAGAACTATCCCCGCGATCCTTAAAGACGAGGACAACGAAATCGTCGCGCTGATGGACAGAGTCCCCGAGGTGGCGGAGAGAACGGGTAAAAAGTACGGCGTGAAGTATTATACCGACGCCGATAAAATGTTATCCGAAAACGATTGCGACGCGGTGTATATCGGTACGCCCGTGTTCTGTCATAAAGAGCAAGCGGAAATCGCGCTTAAATACGGAAAACACGCGTTTATCGAAAAGCCGATAACGATAACGAGCGCGGAAGGCGAAGAACTCGTTAAAGCGTTCAAGGCGGCGGGCAAGCAGTTGAACGTCGGATATATGATGAGACATCACAATCTTCACGAAAAGGCGAGAAGATTCGTGAAAAAAGGTGCGATAGGCGACGTTTCCGACGTGAGAGCGAAATTCTCTTGCTGGTATCCCGATATAAAGGGCGCGTGGAGACAAAACAAAAAACTCGGCGGTGGCGGAGCGATTATGGATCTCGGCGTGCATTTGCTTGAACTAATCGAATTCGTATTGGACGACGAGATAACCGAAGTTAAGAGTTTTTATTCGACGAAAACATTTTCTTACGAAGTGGAAGATTGCGGCGTAGTCATATTTAAAACCAAGAAAGGCACGCTCGGACATATCGACGTAAACTTCAACGTGCCCGACGATGCGTCGGAATCGAAACTCGAGTTTTACGGAACGGACGGCTACTTGCTTTTAGACGGAACGATAGGGCAAGAAGAGACGGGGACGATGCGCTATCTTTACGCGCCTCAAGCCGATTACGAAGCGATGCAGGAGAGAAAATCGCCGAAGCCTAAAAAGTATAAGGGCAAGGGCGGAGATCTTTACTTAAAGCAGGTTACGGCTTTCGCCGACAGAGTAAAGAGCGGCAAACTCAGTTACAAGAATGCCGAAAAGGCAGTGCACATTCAAAAAATTACGGAACGTATTTATCAAAACGATATAAAATAAGGAGATATTATTATGGATTTCAATTCAACGG
>CAZNWP010000040.1:0-10927 GCA_964576995.1 uncultured Christensenella sp.
ACGTAGACGCCATTCCGCTTTGCGTAAGAAGCAAAAGCGTAGACGAAATCGTTCAAACGGTTAAACTTCTTGCGGGAAGTTTCGGCGGCGTAAACCTCGAAGATATTTCCGCGCCGAGATGTTTCGAAATCGAAAAGAGATTGAGAGAAGATCCCGAAGTCGATATCCCGATTTTCCACGACGATCAACACGGAACGGCAGTCGTTTGCGTGGCGGCGGCGATTAACGCGCTTAAATTCGTCGGCAAAAAATGGGAAGATATATCCGTTGTATTCAGCGGAGCGGGTGCGGCGGGCGTCGCTATCGCTAAACTTATGATTGCGATGGGTGCGAAAGACGTCGTTATGTGCGACAGACACGGCATTATTTATAAAGGTAGAACGGAAGGTATGAATGCTTCCAAAGAAGAAATCGCGGACTTTACCAATAAACTCGGCAAGAAAGGAACGCTTGCGGAAGCGCTCGTCGGCGCGGACTTGTTCGTCGGCGTATCTTCACCCGGACTTTTAACCGAAGAGATGGTTGCTTCTATGAATAAAGGCGCGATCGTTATGCCGATGGCTAACCCCACGCCGGAAATTATGCCCGACCTTGCCTTAAAAGCGGGCGCGGCGGTAGTCGGAACGGGCAGAAGCGACTTCCCGAACCAGATAAACAACGTTCTCGCGTTTCCCGGAATATTCCGCGGCGCGTTAGATTGCAGAGCGACCGATATTAACGACGAAATGAATATGGCGGCGGCTAAGGCGATTGCAAGCCTCGTATCCGACGAAGAATTGAAAGCGGATTACATTATTCCCGCTCCGTTCGATAAGAGAGTTGCTCCCGCAGTTGCGGAAGCGGTTAAAGAAGCGGCGATCAGAACGGGCGTTAGCAGAAAGTAACGCTTTTTGCCGTGGCGTGAAAGCCGGAAAAGCGGTAGATTTAAAAGAAAGCGTAAAATTTGATAAAAAGGGTGTGTAAAGCCTTGCTTTTTTGAAAATAAAATTATATAATATATAGGCTTGATTGAGGGAAACCCTCAATCGAGCCCATAGCGGGGTGTAGCGCAGTTGGTAGCGCGCTTGGTTCGGGACCAAGAGGTCGTGGGTT
This sequence comes from uncultured Christensenella sp., assembly GCA_964576995.1. GTDB lineage: Bacteria > Bacillota > Clostridia > Christensenellales > Borkfalkiaceae > UBA1259. Next base: position 1,093 of record CAZNWP010000040.1, read on the forward strand.
CAAATCCCGTCACTCCGACCAACGAAAAAAGGTAGATTGCATCTACCTTTTTTTGCGTATATCGGCGGACGATTATAATCAAAAAAAATTTTTTGCCCCCGAGTTTGCATTTCACGATTTTCTTTCCACGTTTAAGTTTGTGGATTTTTCGATAATAAAGCCCGAAACTGACGTCGTATTTTAAAATCGTGAAATGCAAAATATGCGCTTTTTAAGCCTGTAAACCGCCAAAAACGCGAAAATAGCGTAATTTTTTTGCTTGACAAAGGCATATAAATACCCTAAAATATAAAATCGTGAAAACGTAAATTTAAGAAGTTTTAAGGAGTGAGGCGAAATGTGCGGAATAGTAGGTTATATAGGTGAAAAAGTAGAAAAAACCGTGATTGAAAAACTTAAGAAGTTGGAATACCGCGGTTACGACTCGGCGGGGATAGCGGTAAATTCGCCGACGGGGTTAACCGTGTTTAAGGCGAAAGGCGAAATTAAAAATCTCGAAAAGGCGGTAAACAAAGTTCCGTTTGCGAAATCAGGGATAGGACATACGCGGTGGGCGACTCACGGAAAACCCGACGAGGCGAACGCGCACCCGCACGTGTCCGAAGATAATAAGTGGGCGGCGGTACATAACGGGATAATAGAAAATCACGCGGAATTAAAAGGGCGACTAGAAAATTCGGGCGCGTCTTTTTATAGCGAGACGGATAGCGAAGTCGTGCCTAAACTTTTGCAGTATTATTACGACGGAGACGCTTTTAACGCGCTTAAAAAGACTGTGGCGGCGCTTAGCGGAAGTTACGCGCTCGCAGTTTTGAGAGAGGACGACGACGCATTGTATTTTGCCAAAAATAAGAGTCCGCTTTTTATCGCGGTTAATGGGAAATCCGCGCTTGCGACGAGCGACGTTATATGCTTTAACGGCTTTGCGGAAGAGTATTACGTTATAAACGACGGGGAAGTAGGCTACGTGAAAGACGGAACGTTGACGGTGGAAAATAAGTTCGGAAAGGTAACGCCGTCGCCCGTTAAATGCGACGCGCGCGAAATTCGCGAAGAACACGGGTTTAATCACTATATGCTAAAAGAGATATACGACACGGAGAGCGTTGTTAAAAACGTTTACGAATATTACTCCGAGCCGAACAATTTGCGAAAACTCGAGGATATCGACGTACGGAATTACGACAGAGCGATATTTACGGGTTGCGGAACGGCGTATCACGCGTGTTTGCTCGGCGCGAAGTTTTTAAGCGAGGCAACGGGACTCGATTGTTTCGCCGTAGTCGCGAGCGAATTGCGTTACGAAAACAGAAAAACGGACGAAAGAACGCTCGTCGTGTTAGTTAGTCAAAGCGGGGAGACCGCGGACACTCTGGCGGCTTTCGAAGAGGCGGAAGAAAAAGGCGCGAAAACCGTCGCTTTGGTGAACGTCGAATACAGTTCGCTCGCTAAAAAAGCGGACGTCCGTTTGCCCGTTAAAGCGGGTTCGGAAGTCGCCGTCGCGTCGACGAAAGCATTCTCTGCGCAAGTGGCGGTTCTCTACGTATTGGCTAAAGTTCTCGCTTCGACGGAAAAAGGGAAAAGCGTTACTCTCGACGAATTGAAAAATTTTAAAAAAAATTTTAATTTTGGGCAAATTCAACTTTACAGAAGGCTATCCGATGTGCTAAAATATCAAAGTAAGATTTTTATGATCGGAAGGGGCGCGGATTATTACGTCGCCTTAGAAGCGAGTCTTAAAATAAAAGAGACGTGCTATATCAATTCCGACACGTATTACGCAGGCGAACTTAAACATGGGTTTTTGGCGTTGATAGACGAAACGACTTACGTCGTCGTGTTCGCGACGGAGCGAAAAGTGCTTTCAAAAACGCTTAACAACGCCGAAGAAGCGTACTCGCGCGGAGCGAAGTTGATACTGTTTACGTGTTTCGACGATATAGAACCGCGCTTTAAGGAAAAGTGCGAACTTATCGTAAACGTTCGCGAAACGGGCGACGAACTTCAAGCGATAGCGAATATAATTCCGTGGCAAATGACGGCGTATTATACGTCGATAGGTAAGGGGTTAAACCCCGACAGACCGAGAAATCTCGCTAAAAGCGTTACCGTGGAATAAGGGGACGGCGCGCCGAATATAAAGCAATAAACCGCCGATACGGCGGAAAAATAGACCAACGAAAAAAGGAGTATAAACTATGAGCAACAACATTCGTCCCGAAACAATGGCGCGTATAACCACGCCCGAACTCGCCAACGCTTTTATCGCGGAACAAGTAAAAGAAATTCGCGAACAAGTAGGCGACAAAAAAGTTCTATTGGCATTGTCGGGCGGCGTGGATTCGTCCGTCGTCGCAGCATTGCTTATTAAGGCAATCGGCAAGCAGCTTACGTGCGTTCACGTCAACCACGGTTTAATGAGAAAAGGCGAAAGCGAACAGGTAATAGAAGTGTTCCGCAATCAAATGGACGCAAACCTTATTTATATCGACGCGACCGACCGTTTTCTCGATTTGCTCGCGGGGGTAACCGAACCCGAAAGAAAGCGTAAGATTATCGGCGCGGAATTTATTAAAGTTTTCGATGAAGAAGCGGCGAAACTCGAAGGCATATCCTTCCTTGCGCAAGGCACCATTTATCCCGATATACTTGAATCCAAAGGCGTTAAGGCGCACCACAACGTGGGAGGACTTCCCGAAGATATGAAAATGCAACTCGTCGAACCCGTCAAACTTCTTTATAAAGACGAAGTGCGCGTAGTCGGCGAAGCGTTAGGGCTTCCGCATGGTATGGTATACCGTCAACCGTTCCCCGGACCGGGACTCGGCGTGCGTTGCCTCGGCGCGATAACCCGCGACCGTTTGAACGCTCTCCGCGAAGCGGACGCTATTTTGCGCGAAGAATTCGATAACAACGGACTTGCGGGCAAAGTATGGCAGTATTTTATAGCCGTTCCCGATATGAAGAGCGTAGGCGTTCGCGACGGTAAACGTTACGAGGGGTGGCCCGCAATCATTCGCGCTATAAACACCAAAGACGCGATGACCGCCACGATAGAAGAAGTTCCGTATCCGCTTTTGCATCGTATCGTCGATCGCATTTTAAGCGAAGTAGAAGGCATAAACCGCGTAGTATTCGATTTAACGCCGAAGCCCGTCGGAACTATCGAGTGGGAATAAGCGTAAAACCGACTATTTTTACCGTTTATCCGTGCGTTTTTTCGATAAAAACCCGCGAATTTTGAGAAAAACGCTAAAATTGGCTAAAAACGCTTGCAAAAAAATATAAAAAGTGTTATTATATATACGCTTCAATAATTGCTTACGATTATGAGAACGGCTTCCCGTTCTCATAAATTTTTATCGGGCGTCTCCGCACGTATTGTCGGACGGCGCGAGCGGAGATTAATTATGAAAATCAAACCCGTAGAAGAAATTAAAAAACTTTGCGAAGAAACGGCGGAACCGTTAGGACTTAAAATATACGACGTGGATTTTAAGCAAGGCAAAAATCCGACGCTTACCGTGTTTATCGAAAAAGAAGGAGGCGTTACCTTGGACGATTGCGAAGCGTTCCACAACGCGGTGTTCGAACCTCTCGACGAGTTAGATCCGACTTTCGGCGCGGCGTACACTTTCAACGTGTCGTCTCCGGGGGCGGACAGAGCGTTTAAGACGGAAGAGGATTTTCTTTCGCACGTAGGCAAGCGCGTAGAAGTAAAACTTTACGCGTCTATAAAAGGTAAAAAGTTTTACGACGGCGTACTTAAAAAATACGACGGAACGTCCGTGGTTATCGAAGTCAACGATAAGTTAACGTTGTCCGTCGATATGAAAAACGTCGTTAAAGTAAACGAGTATATAGATTTTAATTAAAAAACGAGCCGCCCTTTCAACGGCTAAAATAATAAAAGAGCATATCAAGGAGAAAAATATGATCAATCAGGATTTCTTTCTGGCGTTAGAAGAGTTAGAAAGACAAAGAGGCATTGCGCAAAGCGAATTTATTTCCGCATTGGAAAACGCTATGAGTATAGCGTATAAGAAAATGTCGGGCGTACAGGGCGACGTTTGCATAAAACTTAACCCCGAAAGGAAAACGATAGTGATAAACAGCGTCAGAACGGTCGTTGAAACGGTTACCGATCCCGACAAAGAGATAAGTCTCGAAGAAGCGCGCGAAACGAAAAAATCGTATAAAGCGGGCGACGAGTTTGCGGTAGAGATTAAGTCGAAAGACTTCGGTCGTATCGCCGCTCAAACCGCGAGACAGGTCTTAACCCAAAAACTCCGCGAAATCGAACGCGAAAACACCGTCAACGAGTTCGAGGATAAAGAGGGCGAACTTATGTCTTGCGTCGTACGCAGCGTTGAAAACGGCAACGTTTACGTTGAAATCGGCGGCAACCAGATAGACGGCGTAATGACTCCCAAAGATCAGGTTCAAGGCGAAAAGTACGAGGTAAATCAAAAACTTAACGTGTTCGTTAAAAAGGTGAAAAATTCCGGAAAGGCGGCGCAAGTAATGGTGTCGCGTTCCGCTCCCGGGCTCGTTCGCAGATTGTTCGAAAACGAAGTACCCGAAATTAAGGACGGAGTAGTTCAAATAAAAGGCATCGCGAGAGAAGCGGGGCAGAGAACGAAAATTGCTATTTGGTCGGAAGATCCGTCGGTTGACGCGATCGGCGCGTGCGTCGGTAATAAAGGCGCGAGAGTAAACGCCATCGTGGCGGAACTCGGCGGCGAGAAAATAGATATAATTCCGTGGAGCGAAAACCCGTTGGAATACGTTTCCATGGCGTTGTCTCCCGCTCGTGTTATTAAAGTAATCCAGACGGAAGAAACGGGCGCGATGGCTATCGTTCCCGACGACAAACTTTCGCTTGCCATCGGCAGAAGCGGACAAAACGCTCGCCTTGCGGTAAGACTTACGGGTTGGAAGATAGACGTTAAGAGCGAGAGCGCGGCTCTTGCCGAACTCGGCGACGAGGTTATGGAAGAAACGGCGGTAGAAGCGGAACCCGAAGAAGTTGTCGCGGAAGAAAGTATTCCCGAAAACGGCGAAAACGAATAACGGTTACGCCTTAAAACACGGTGAATTATGGAGAAAAAAATACCTATGCGCACGTGCGTCGCGTGCAGGGCTAATAAAGATAAGCGCGAAATGCTTAGAATCGTAAAATACGACGGCGAAATATTCCCCGATAAAACGGGTAAGGCTAACGGGCGCGGCGCGTACGTTTGTAAAAACGAAGAATGCGTTAAAAAACTTAAAAAAGGGAAAATATTAAACAAAGTATTTTCTTGCCCCGTAGACGACGGCGTGTACGACGCGATAGCGGAGGAAGTTTTTGGAAAACAAGAGTAAAGCGCAAACCTATATCGGTTTTGCGATTCGCGCGGGGAAATACCGTACGGGTTTTAATACGGTAGGCACGTTAAAGAGAGTATATTTACTCGCCGTTTGCAAGACGGCAAGCGAAAACTCGCTTAAAGAAGCGGTAAAACTGTCAAAAAAATACGGTTGTCCGCTGTTAAAAACCAAAGAGCGTACGCTCGCGGAAATTATATTTAAAAACGACGCGAAGATTATCGCGGTAACGGATAAAAACTTAGCCGACGCCGCAATAAAAAATTCGGAACGAGACTTTATCACGGTTCAGGAGTAATTTATGGCTGAAATGCACACTGAAAACATTAAAAAAATCAACGAGATATTATCGGGCGGAAAACTGTCCGAACTTATTTCGCATTTAAGTAAAACCGAAAACGACTTAAAAAAATTTAAAGTCGGACTCGACGAGAAGTATAACGCGTTAGAAGCGGAACGCGCGGAACGCGAAGCGAAAGAACGCGCCGAACTCGCCGAAAAGGCGGCAAACGAAGCGGCGGAAGGGTCGGCTAAAGTCAAGAAAGAATCCGAAGCCGCTGCCGTTAAAGAAAAGGCTCCGAAAACGGAAGAGTCGGCGAAAGCGGTAAAGGAAGCGGAAAAACCCGCGTCCGAAAAAACTTCGGAAACTAAAAAAGCCGAAGCCGCGAAACCCGAAGTTAAGTCCGAAGAAAAGCCCGCTCAACCCGCAAAGGAAGTTAAACCCGTTGCGGAGGTTAAGGCTGCCAAAACCGAAGATAAAGAAAAAACGGTAAAAGAGACTGCCGCTTCCGCAGAAGTCGACGCGGGCGCGAAAGAGGTAAAGGCGGAACAACCGAAGCCCGAAGAAAAACCCAGACCGAGTTTTATCGTTCGTAGAGAATACGTGCCGAAAGACCAACAGAAAAGCGCGCGTCCTTCTTCGTCCGTTTCGAAACCTCAAAAACCTCACGGCGACAGACCGCAAAGACCGTCGGGACAGGGCGGATTTAACAACAATAAAAACGGTTCGAGACCGAGCGGCGGCAAAAAACCGCAGAACACTTACGTTGCTCCTCCGATTATTCCGACGAGCGATAAGCGTTCGTTTACGAAAAAGAAGAGCGGCGGCGAAAAGCAGTACGAAGATAAACACACGCTCAATAAACGCGCGCTCGTTAAAAACGCGGTGGATATAGACGATTTCGACGAGAATAAAACGGGTTACAGAAAATTCCGTCCCGTCAAAAAGGCGAAAGCCCACGCCGAAACAAACGTTATCAAGATAGAAAAAGCGGTTATCACCACCGAGATAATACCCTTAAAGGTATTGTCCGAAAAGATAGGTATTACCGCTGCCGAAATAACCAAACGCCTTTTTAAGGAAGGCATAATGAAAACGATAAACGACTCCGTAGACTTCGACACGGCGGCGTTTATTGCCGACGAGATAGGCGTCGCGTTAGAACTTAAACTCGATAAAACCGCGGAGGACGTTCTTTCCGAATTCGACGCCGCGGATACCGACGAAGCGAACCTCACTCGTCGTCCTCCCGTCGTTACCGTTATGGGACACGTCGACCACGGTAAAACTTCTATTCTCGACAGAATAAGAAAGACCAACGTTACCGCGGGCGAAGCGGGCGGAATAACCCAACACATAGGCGCGTATCAAGTCAGCGTAGACGGTAATAAGATTACCTTCTTAGATACCCCCGGACACGCGGCGTTTACGGCAATGCGCGCACGCGGCGCGCAAGCGACGGATATCGCGGTATTAGTCGTTGCGGCGGACGACGGCATTATGCCCCAGACGGAGGAAGCGATTTCTCACGCCAAGGCGGCGGGCGTTCCGATTATAGTTGCGGTTAACAAGATAGATAAACCCGAGGCGAATATCGAAAGAATTAAAACTCAACTCACCGAGAAGGGACTAGTACCCGAAGAGTGGGGCGGCGACGTAATGGTATGTCCCGTCTCCGCTAAAACGGGCGAAGGTTTCCCCGATCTCTTAAACAGTATTTTGATACTCGCCGAAATGAAAGACTTAAAAGCCAATCCCGACAGAAAGGCGAAAGGCGTCGTTATCGAAGCGAAGTTAGATCCCGGCAAAGGACCTATCGCGACGGTACTTATTCAAAACGGTACTTTGCGCGTATCCGATAACGTAGTAGTCGGCACGGTTACGGGCAAGGTTAGAGCGATGAGCGACGACAAGGGCAGACGCGTTACTTCCGCGGGACCGTCCGTTCCCGTATCTATTATGGGACTTGACGAAGTTCCCGAAGCGGGCGACGTTCTTTACGCCGTCGAACAAGACAAACTTATGAAACTCGTCGCGGAAGAAAGAAAGAACAAAGAACGCGAAAGAATGGTTAAAGCGGCGTCTAAGGTTACGCTCGACGACGTGTTCAATAAGATTGCGGAAGGCGAAATGAAAGTGCTTAGCATAATCGTGAAGGCGGACGTTCAAGGCTCCGTCGAAGCGGTTAAGCAGTCGCTCGAAAAACTCTCCAACGACGAAGTGAGAGTAAGCGTAATTCACGCGGCGGCGGGTGCTATAAAAGAATCCGACATTATGCTCGCGGAATCTTCGGGCGCGATTATTATCGGCTTTAACGTTCGCCCCGACTCCAACGCTAAACAGATAGCGGAAAAGAGCGGTGTAGACATTAAATTGTACAGAATTATTTATGAAGCGATAGAGGACGTTGAAAAGGCTCTTAAAGGTATGCTCGCGCCCAAATCGCAAGAAGTCTACCTCGGCAAAGCGGAAGTTAGAGAAGTGTTCAAGATTTCAGGCGTCGGTCAAGTTGCGGGTTGCTACGTTACCGAAGGCAAGATTTCGAGAAACGGAAAACTGCGTATTTACCGCGACGACGTAATGATAACGGAAGGCAACGTGTTGCAACTTAAACGTTTCAAAGACGACGTTAAAGAGGTTGCGCAAGGTTACGAATGCGGTATGTCGATAGAAAAGTTCAACGATATCAAGATCGGCGACTTTATCGAATGTTATATCGTAGAAGAAGTGAAATAACGAGTCGCGTAAACGCGTAAACTTACGGCGAAATACGCGCGTTAAAGGATAGAAAATGAGAAAAAACAACGGCGGCGTAAACCGTTCAGACAGAGTAAACGCCGAAATAATTAGAGAAATAAGCGAGATTATATCGAGAAAACTCAAAGATCCGCTTATAACCGCAATGGTTTCCGTTACGGGCGCGGACGTGTCGAAAGATTTATCGTACGCGAAAATATTCGTCAGCGTTTTTTCGACCGACGAAAACAAGAAACATCAGACTTTCGACGCGCTTAAAAACGACGCCAAGAAAATCCGATACGAACTCAGTAGATCAATGCGTATGCGTACCGTTCCCGAACTCGATTTCGTTCTCGATCTTTCGATAGAATACGGCGACAAAATGGATAAACTGCTTTATAAAATAGCGGAGGACGAGAAAAATTGAGTTGTTCGATATCGAGCGTTGCTAAAAATCTTTTCTTAAAAAAATCCGTCGCGTTGTTTTGCCACGCGCGCCCCGACGGCGATACGTTGGGTTCTGCGTTAGGGATTTCTCTCGCGCTTAAAAACGCGGGCGTACAAGCGGACGTTTATTGCTCCGATCCCGTTCCCGAAAAGTACGCTTATATTAAAGGTGCGGACGAGATTAAATCGGAATTGAAAGCGGACGCGGTTTACGAAGCGTACGTCGCGATAGATTGTGCGGACGTGTCGAGAATAGGTAAGTTCGGAGATTTGTTCCTCGGAGGCAATTATCTTACTTATAATATAGATCACCACGTCTCCAACGCGTATTACGCAAAGCGCAATTACGTTAAAGACAGAGCCGCCAACGCCGAAAACGCGTACGAAATTCTCGTCGAGGCTAAAGCGGAAATAACCAAGGATATAGCGAACGCGCTCGCTACGGGACTCGTTACCGATACGGGCAATTTCAGACACAAGAACGTTACGCCGGAAACGCTTAATATAGCGGCGGATCTCGTGAGATGCGGGGCGGACTTAAACGGCATATACTTTAACTGCTTCTCCGCGCAGAGTAAAGCCCGCGCCAAACTGTACGGGTTAGTTATGAGCAAAATTCGTTATTTTTACGACGACAGAATAGCGCTTATATCCGTTCGCGACGAAGATTTAGCCGCGTGCGGAGCGAAGAGTGAAGAGACGGAAGGTTTTATTGATTTTATTATGGGCATACGCGGCGTCGAGATAGGTATAGCCGTTATGCAAGCGGAAAAGGACGCGTATAAAATCAGTTTAAGATCTACGTCCGCGGACGTGAACGGTGTTGCCAAAACGTTCGGCGGAGGCGGGCACGTGCTTGCGAGCGGTTGTAGAATTGCGGGCGAATACGAAGAAGTCGTCGATAAAATAACGTTCGCGGCAAGCAGGTATTTAGTCGATTAAACTATGAAAGGTTTTATAAACTTATATAAACCCGCGGGGATGAGTTCCGCGGCGGCG
>CAZNWP010000041.1:0-10724 GCA_964576995.1 uncultured Christensenella sp.
CATATACCACGTTTCGCCCGTTTTGATAAACTTGACGGTGAACGCGTTTTTAGCGTTGGCGTAATCGGTGAGTTTTACCGTAACCGCTTCCGCGTTTACGTCATCCGCCGTCGCTTTCAACGTAAAGCCCGCAGAAAGCACGGGATTCACGAAAGATATTTCCGCGTCTTTCAAATACCCGAACGAAACGTCGTTCTCGTTTAACGTAACGCTTGCGTTTTTCGTCGCGAAAAACTCTTTTATATCGAGTTCGTGATTGCCGTCCACCTTATATCCCGCGTCTTTCACGGGAATGGTAAAGACTTTCTCCACGTCGCTTCCCGCTATGCGGTAAATAATCTCAACGACGTCGCCCCCGTTTTTCACAGACGGCACGCAATAGTTGCCGTCAAGCAACGCGGGATTGGTCCTGTTTGCGTCTTTTATATAAATTTCGACGTTCTCTTCCGTCTTAACCCCGTTGACGTACTTCGCCGCCGTTACTACGGGGAGATAACAACCGTTGTTGTTTATCAAATATCTCGGCATGCCGCCGAAACCGCTCGTAAATACGGGACCCGCGTTTTCCGTTACGCTTATCGCGTATTCCGCTTCAGCTCGTTGTCCGTGATAATCGGTAACGGTATATTTTACCTTATATTCGCCTTGCTTTAACAAATTCGAGTAATCGCCCGCCCTTACGTCGATCGACGTTCCGTCGGGAGCGATTAACTTTATTTTAAGCGTCAACGCGCCGTACCCGCCGCCGTATTTCGCCGACTCTATCTCGGCAACCTCGCCGAGACTCTTCGAGACGGTATTTAACGTCAAACTCACCGTTACGGGATTGGCGGTTTTATCTATCTGCACTTCGCGGACTATTTTTTCGGTATTGCCGAACTTATCCGTCGCGGTATACACTATCGTATACTTGCCCGCTCTGCGCGGTAAAAAAGACGAGTCGTTTACCGCCACGCTTACGGGCGAATTGCTCTCGTATCCGTAATATACTCTAACTTTTACCTTAGTTTGTCCGTCGATATTGTCCATCGCGGTAAGGTTAGGCAATTTATACCTTAACCCCGTCGCGCCCGACGGAAACGTAACGTTATTCAATACTATTCTCGGAGACAATCCGTCGATAAAATTCGTTTCGTCGGTTACTTGCTCACCGAAAATATTTTGAACGATTATACTCGCCAAAGAGTCGTTAGTCGTAAACTTATCGCCGTAAACCGAAAACAATACTTCGCCCGTCGTAAATCCCTTGAACGGTTCGGAAAAATATCTCTCGTCGTCCATATCCGCTATAAAACACGGATTGGGATTGCCACTCGGGTTAGAGCAGTAGAAGGATTGTTCCGTCTTATCGTAATAGAGTCCGAACGGAACGGGATCTACCGCGCCCGCTACCGTTCCCGCGAACGGGGTATTCGTCATCGCCCCGCGCCCCGGATAATCTTTATAGATATAGCCGTTCCAATTATACAGAGCCGCGGACGGTTGATCGGGAAGTTTAACCGACCAGCAAGCAAGCCCCAGATACATCATATTATATCCGTCTGCAATAACCTCCACCCAATTATTGGGATCGTAAGCGTCGGTAAATCTAAAGTGTATCGCGTTAAAGTCGGGTTGCCCCGTTACCGTCGGCTTCGCGATTATATCGAATATCCTCGTTTTTTTGCCGAGTTCGTACAAGTTTATCGTTTTGTTATAAGTCAAAACCTCGTTTTGTCCGAGAGTCAATAACATTCCCTTAGCATACGTACCGTCGCCGTTAAACCACGCCGCGCTATCGTTTGAAAAAACCTTTTCTAGCACGGTGAACGTTTGCTTTACGGAATAATACTCCCCGTCTATCGTCGCCGAAAATTCCGCAACGTATTTACCCGCCGTACTCAAAAGCACTTCCGCACTCGAATACACTTTCCCGTCGGGGCAATAAATTCTTACCGCCGCTTTTTCCGAACGCTCGCCGAGTTTAAAGCGGTACTCGGGAATATTCATTTTCGCACCGACGTTATATTCCGATTTTATGCTTTCGCCGTCGGTTACAACTCGGTAATCTTTTCCGCCCAAGCCGTCTGAAACTCCGAAGTATTTTTCTTCGACGAACTTATTGCCGAAATAATCTTTACTCGTTATCTCGAGAAGATATAGTCCGTTTTCCGTGGGCGTAAACGATTTAGCGGTTTCAAACAATGTCTTACCGCTCGTCTTCACCGAATACCATTTATACGTCGTATCCGTTATATCGTAAACGTATCCATAATAATCTCCGCTAATTTTCACGATTTTATCGACGTCTATCGCTATATTTTTATATCCCGTAAAGTCGGCGATTTCCGTTTTTACGTAAGATTCTTCCAACGCCGTACCGCTTTTTTCCACGACTTTTTTTGCGGTTAAACCTGCGATTTTCTCTATCGCTAAAAGATTGTTTCCGCCGCTAACCGCCGTAACGCCTTTCTTTGCGTAACCCATCGAGATATTCACCTTTCCAGAAGTAAAGCCTTGCCACGATTTGGAAAATTGTTCGGTATCGTTAAACTCCGCAACGCGTACGTAAAATTTTCCTTCGTGCGTTTCGCGCGAAGCGAACACCGTTTTGCTCGATGCTTCGTAGAAAAACTCGACGGAAGATATTCCGTAAACGCTTTCTATCAACGCGTTGCCGCACGTTTGCCAAGTAGACGGGTATCTCGGATAGGCCTTGAACTTTGAGTTGTTCGCAAGGTAATTCGTTTTCGCCGCGCCGCCGAACTCGTCGGGGTTCGCGCTGTTCGCCACTGAAACGTACCACGCTTCTTCTACCGTAACGCGTATTTCGAAGAACACGTTCGGATTGACGCTATCGCTTACTTTAATGAAAAATGCGCCGTTCGTTACGTTTTCCGTCGACTTTTTACTGCCCGCTATTCCTATTTTAATTAACGATGCGCGTTGACCGAGCCGGCTTAAATCCACCGTCTCGCCGTAAGTTAAAGGCGTCGTCTCGCTCGGAAGCTCGACTAAAATCGCTTCCTCGGTTTTTTCGTAGTCGAACGCGTGCTCTCTCAAATTATCCACGACTTTATACGTTACGTCGCCAAGTGCCGCGGACTTTACGCCTTCTATCAAACTGAAAGACGAATTAACCGAGAAAAAGTCTTTTTTAACGATATATACTTCGCCGTCCGCCGTTTGATAAACGAAATCCACTTTATACACGCCTATCTCGTTTAGCGATAAAGTCTCCTTTTCGCCGAGGATTTTACGTTCCCCGCTCGGAGAATATACGACCACGTACGGAGCGTATTGCTTGCCGCCGATAACGATTTTTTGTTCGAACGCGACTTTATCTTTAACGACGTATGTTTTTTGCATGTCCGCGCTTAAAGTTGCCGTGTCGTCGTATTCTTCTGCATTAAACACGCTAACGGTAAAACTTCTCGTCGCGACGTTATCGGAATAATCCGTCGCGGAATATTCAACGGTGTAGACACCTATCTTACTTGGCGAAAAATTGCCGTTCGTAATTAAAACTTCGCTCTCTTTATCCGTTCCTTTTGCGTAATACGTCTTTACGTCGTAAGCAAGCCCCGTCGCCGCGTTATCGTACACCTTAGCGGCAAACAACGCGAAAGGGACTCCGAACGAACCCGCGAAATCCGTCTTATCTAATCCGTCGCCGAAGTCTATATCTATATACGGTTTACTAACGTCTTTTTGCGTTGCGTCGACAGTTTTAGTGGTTACTTTTTCGCCGCCGATCATCTCGATAGCCATTTTCGCCGAGCCTCTTTCGTCTATAACTACGTTGCTTTCCGTTCCGCACGACGTAACGGAAATAAGCACATCGCCCGACTTAAACCCGCTCCAAGCGTTTTCGAACTGTTCTACGTCATCGAAGTCGGCTATTTTCTTATACTTATTTCCGTCAACCTCTTCGCTTATCGCGTAAACGGCGTTATCTTCTTTATCGTATATCACGGAAGCAGTAGGCAACCCACGTATGTTTTCTACAACATACGCCCCCGCTTGCGCGAAAGAGGTTGCGTATCTCGACGCGTTTTTCCCTTTCTCTACGGTACTCGTATTTCTTATGTGGTTTTCCCAACCGAAGCCCTCGTTCGCGTCGTTGGTTACCGCGTAATACCAAGTCCGTTGTCCTATCATAAGACGTACTTCGAAATATACGTCGGGATTGCTCGCGTCGTATACCTTAATAAACGTATAATTGTACGGCGTTCTGTTCGCGTCCTTTTTAGGATCTTTGTCGCCCTCTATTCCGAACGAAAACAACACGCCACTATCGCCTAAATCGTCGAGGTTTATAATTTTATTTATATAAAGAGGCACGTCCTCACTCGGAAAATCTATAACGAGAGCATCGGTTTTACGCGTATAATCCGTGTTAAACCCGCCGAAATAATCTTTATTTTCAAACTTTACCGACTTATATTCGTACTCGTCGACGTTTTCTAAAATCGGCTTTACCGTATCGAAATATTTTTCTTCGCTCACGTCCGCACCGATAGAATACACGACTTTATATTTACCGTATTCGGTTAAAAGGACGCTCTTCTCCGTCGCGATTTTTCCGCTCGGGAAAACTACGGAAGAGGTAGCCGCTTTCGTTTCTCCGCCGTAAGAAATATCTCCGTCCGGCACGGTTAATTCCGATCCTAAAAAGTACTCCGTTTTAAGTTCTGACGATAAATTCAGTTCCGCGCTCGCCGTTTTTACGTTAGCAATCGCAACCGTTACGACGCACGCAGCCGCTAAAACGGATAACGCTATTATAAAACGTCTTTTAATCTTTTCGGTTATAGTCATTATTTTTCTCCTTGATATATCGTTTATTATTTACTCTTTTATTCCGCCCATAGAAACTTTGCCCATTATTTTATCGCCGAACATCGCGAACACGACCACGATGGGCAGAGCAACGAGCAACGCGCCCGCCGACTCGTAAGGCGCTTCCGTATACAAAGGATCTCCGCCGAACTTAAAATAATACAAACCCACCGCGATAGTCGGATAACTCGGCAAATATATAAGCGGCGTTTGGTAGTTGTTCCAATAAGTTATACAATATAAGAGGAATATCGTAAGGAACGCGCCGCGAACCATCGGCAGCATAATCGTGGTGAAAATTCTAAAATTCCCCGCCCCGTCTATAAGAGCGGCTTCGGCGTACGCCGCAGGTATACCCATAAACGTCGCGTGGAACACGAGATAATACGATCCGAGGTAAGTCATCGACATCAACCATAAACCTATCGGGTTATTCCACAATCCGAGAAGTTTTGCGATGCGCATTTCGGACGGGAGCGCGCCTACTATCGGCAACGTCATAGATATTATTACCGTCGCGAAAATCACTTTATTGAACTTAAAATCGAACTTGCTCGTAACGTAAGCGACTATACACGGCGTAATCGTCGCGAAAAACGAACAACCGAAAACGTATATCGCCGTGTAAAGCAACATTTCCATAGAGTCGATAAGTCTCGGCGTTTCGCCGACGACGTTCGTTTCGACGACCATCTTATTAAACACGGTCGCGTAGTTTGAAAAATCGAGGCTTTTCGGAAAAAGATTGGGATTAGCCGTGCTAAACCACTCGTCGATATCCTTAAAAGAAGTAAGCAGCGCCCAAACGAGCGGATACAACATAGACACGGCGTACAAGCACAACGCCGCAAAAAGTATAATTAAAATAGGAGACAACCCGCGTTTAATTTTATTATTATGCTTCATAATCCCTCTCCTTATCAGCCGGCGGACGGGCCGAATTTTTCAAGCAAGTATTTCGCTAAGAACACTGTCGGCGCGACGCACAACGTAAAGAATAACCCCATCGCCGCGTAAAACGGATATTCCGTAAGCGAACCTTGCGCTTTCGCAACGCCCGCGTACAAATAGTAACCGAACGTTTGCAACTGTTCTGGCGCGGTAACGTTATAAAAATTGAACAAACCTAATTGATTGGTGAATATTCCCGCTATACCCGTTATTAAAAAGGTAACTATCGTTCTGTAAACGAGCGGCAAAGAAATATAGAAAAATTCTTTTAATCCGACGGCGCCGTCGAGTTCCGCTGCTTCTACCACGGATTCGGAAATTCCGCGCATCGCTCCAACGTATAAAAGCACGTTTCCGCCGAACCCCGTCCAAACAAAGTAAAACAGAAGCGTTCCGAAAGCGGTGGAATAATTATCTAAAAGCCCCTCTATCGTAATGCCCATATCCGCGAAAATTTGCGGAATACTCGCGTCCACGATGCGTCTGAATATCATACTTAAACTGAACGTCGGCAATATCGACGGCAAAAACAACAATATGCCGAAAAAATTATAGCCAATTTTTTTCTTAGCGATATAATAGGAAAACAACAACGCAAGCGGAATACCGACGCATAACCCCACGAAATACGCTACGAAAGAATTAGACCACGCCGACGACAAAGCGACGTTCGAAGAAAATTCCGAAAACAATCTTTTGAAATTACTTAACCCCGCCCAAGAAGAGTCGCCTTTTACGTTAAGTTCTTGAAACGCCATTATCACCGAGTTAAAATTAACGCACACGTAAAAGATTAAAAACTGCAAAACGGGTAACGCCAAAACGCAACAATAAAATATTAAGTCTTTTTTTCTTCTCGGATTGACGGCTTTTTTACCGGTATTTTTTATCATCGTTTCTCCTTATAATAACTTCCTTTTATTTGCCGATCAGCGTACCGAAAGTATCGTTCCACCATTTTCCGTCTTTCTTTTCCCCTATTGACTTAAACACGTCGAGCGCACTCGCTCCGTCTTTAAACGCCTTCATTATGTTGTCGTACGACGCGCCGTTATAAGTGCTCGTAAGATTAAGATAATGTCTGAAACGGTTGCTTTGATTGATATACAAAGGACTGTTAGACACGGCTGCAACGACCGTTCCGTTTTCACGGTAAGCCCACACGGATTTTTCCCAATGAGATAAAGAAGCGTACTGCTCGTCCGTCAAAGTATATTTAACGCCCTTCGTCGCACCCGTAACGGTGGTAAACCGCGCGAGACTTTCGTTTGTGTAAGCGAACTGCAAAAACGTTTCCGCAAGTTTTACTTTAGAGGCTTGAATGTTTCCGTTTATATAACAATAAGTCGGAGTATATTGCATAACGACGTTACCCGCTTTATCCGCAGACGACTTAGGATACGGCATAAACGCGTAACGCGCCTCGTATTTGTCCGAACCGTACGTTTCGAGAGTCTTAAAAGCCGACTTTGCCTCGCTTTCCCAATACGTACCCTCCGCAATCATAGCGGGTTGGTTTTCTTGATTCGTGCGGTTTGCGAGAACGAAATCGCGTTGCGCCCTTAAATGTGTATAACTGCTGTCGAGATTTTGCCTCGTGAGGAACCATTCCTCGTCGATTATCTTTTCGAAAAATTCCAGAACCTTATATAATCCCTTATATTGGAAGGTTTGATAGCCGTTGGCTTGAGTTATTTGCACGTTTTTAACGTTATTCAAGTCGCCATTTATAACGACGTCTTTCGCAAGGCCTTCCGCTCCGAACATAAGCTTAAATCCGTCCACTCCTATTTCGTCGGCAAGAAATCCGATAGCCGCGAGGTTCACGTACTGAACGGCGTTACCCGCCCACGTGAGCGGAGTAAACTCGTTGGTGTCTTTTATTCTTTTGCACAGTTTATAAAACTCTTCGTACGTCGCGGGAAGTCCGTCGTCTGTTATTTTATCGGGGTTTGCGGGATCGTAATCGAACACGCCGTTAGGACCGGCGGAGCGCTTTTCGTTCGCGGTTCTAACGAATCCGTCGTTGCCGTTGTTGGGCGTCGCCGAAAAATACCACAATTTTTCCTCAAACAAATCGACGTTATAATGGAAGCCGTAAAACGCTTCGAGATGCGGAAGTCCGTAATATTCACCGTCTAAATACATATACTCTTTCACGTCGTCGGGAATTTTATCTTCGATAGTGGTTTCCTCGCCATACTTGTCTTTAAGGTTCTCCTTAACCATATCCGTTATATCGTGAACTTTTCCCGTACTCGCGAAAGAATGGTAATTGCTCTCTTGAGAAAAAATTACTTCGGTATTGAGGTTATTAATGTTGTTAAGCAAGTTTTCGCCGACGTACGTTGCGCTGCTCGTGTTAATATTGACTTTAACGCCTTTTTTGCCCGTTTCGAACTCGGTATCCGCATACTTTTCTTCGAAGCGCGCCGCAAGTTCCGACATCCACTCGTCTCCGTAACCGCCGTTATACGCGCCGATATACAGTTGCGACTTCTTCGCCGCGTCGGGATCTTGATTATTGCATCCGACGACGTTTGCAAACAACAGTACGACGGAAAGCAAAAGTACCAATAGTTTTTTCATAATGTTTCTCCTATCCTTAAATATTATTCGTTCCTTTTAAGAAACGTTGACGGTATGTATATCTTTATACGTACCGATCGTGCCGTATTTTAACGCTTCGTCCAAGGTTAGATGAAGCCTTTCGCCTTCGAGATCGTATATTTTATCCGTCTCTCCGTTGCAATATTTTTTAATAAGCCGCGCTACGTTTTTAAGCCTTAAAATAACGCCGCCTATTCTCGCATCGTGAACTTCGAACCCGCAAGTGGAATTTTCTTTTTCCCATTGTTCGCGCCACGCCTCGTAAAAAATCTCAGTCAGTCTATATATTTCGGGTATATCTTCTTCCGCGATTTTAAGCAGTCCCGCCTTATCGCCGTCGTCGTATCGTAATTTTAATTTTAAGCCGATATTCCACTTTAACGCAGCCAACTCGGCGAGAGCCTTAGCCGTGCGGAACAGATACGCGTATTCGCCGTTTTTATCTACAACTTCCGCAACCCGCGCCGCGGCTTTAACGAACGCTTCCGTAAAATCGAAATGCTCGAAAAACATATCCATCGTTCCCGATAACGGATCGCTATACAATACCGTCTTGTATAACGTGGTAACGATAAACTCATTTTTCAAATCGTCGCCGAACACTTGCATATCGAGAGCGATAAAATCGTCGAACTCGGTCTGCGTAACCGTCTTAAAAACGTCTTCCACGCCCGTACGTTCGCCCGTGTAGCATAACTCCGCGAACACTGCTTGCACGGGAAGAGTACTAAATATCGAGGCTTCGCTTCCGTCATCGCCCCATGCAGTGAGGAACGTATCTTTTACGCCGTTATCCCTGCACGCGCGAAAAGCCGTTTCCGTCCGCGTTATGCTCGTTTCGTTCCAAGGCGTAAAGCCGCTCCACTTCCACGCGCCTCCCGCAAACGCCGTATCCATTCCGCTTTGCTTATGAATTTTAAGCGCGTCGGCGTAAGACGCGTAATCGTTTTTATAATAATTCCAATAAACGAGCGTCGCGTCTTCGGGAAGTTTTCCGAGTTTTTTTGCGGAACTCTCGTCTTTCTCGTTGCAATATTGTCTTTCGCCGCTCGTGAAAAACATATCGCTCCAAAGCATTACCGAAAGTCCGTACTTTTTAGCGATGCCGTCGACTTTCATTAAGTGTTCCGACATAATATCAAACCGATCTCTGTACCCGTTTTTCGTTAAATACTCGCCGAGCCCCAGCATATACGCTTCGTCAAAGCCTATGTGAACGGTATTTGATTTGAAGCAAATAGAAATCTCTTTCAATAAATCGTCGATAAACTCGTATGTTCTGTCGTCTCCGACGAGAAGAACGTCTTTATAATCACAAACTGACTTATACTCTTGCCAGCGCATCATCGTTCCCAAATGCGCTAACGTCTGCACGCACGGAACGACTTCTATCCCTAACCCGTAACAATACTCGTCGAGTTCGCGTAATTGCTCGCGAGTATACCTTCCGCGCAAATAACCGCAAAAAGGCTCGCCGTCAACCGAAAACATATCCTCTAAATAAAGATATAGCCTCGTATAACCGAATAAGGCGAGATTTAAAGCCGTCTTTTTTAGCGTTTCTATCTTCGGAACGGCGTCTCTCGCAACGTCGACCATATATCCTATTTCTTCCATATACGGATTGCCGCAAACCGAAAAATCGCCGATGTGCGCCTTAACTTCCGCTATCGCTCTAAACGCTTGCACGGGGCGGGTATACACTACCTCCGCTACGTCGCCGACACGCTTAACGGAAAAGGTTTTTCCTCGGCGAATATTAAATCGTATTTTTTCGTCGACGTTTAACAGTTTTTTTACCGCTTCGAATTTTTCGACGTTTAATCGTGTTATCATTTTTTACCTGCGTTGACTTTTTATAAAATTTTTGTACCAATAAAAACTCTTTTTCTTAATTCTTTTTAAGCCGTTTTTATAATCGACGTAAACAAGCCCGAGCACGTAATCGTAACCCCAATTCCACTCGAAATTATCGAACACGCTCCAATATGTATACCCGATAATGTCCGCGCCGTGATCTATCGCTTTAATTAAGGCGGTAAGATTTTTACGCACGTAATCTATTCTTCTCTCGTCGTCTAAAATTTTACTTTCCTCAATCTTTGAAATGTCGTCGCCCGTTCCGTTTTCCGTGATTAAAATAGGCAGTTTTCCGTCGGTATCCGCTTTAATTTTCATCATAAGTTCAAACAGTTCTTCTTCGCACGAAAAATTGTTGTAAGCGACATTTTCGCGATTAGACGAAGTTACTTCGTAATCAAACCTGCCGCAACCTTTTTTATACTTAACCGTTTGCGAACCGTAAAAATTCACGCCGATAAAATCCATCTTTTCGGATATCG
>CAZNWP010000042.1:0-10067 GCA_964576995.1 uncultured Christensenella sp.
ATATATAATAACTTATTTATCGGAATTTGTCAATTTTATTACGCTAATATGCGTTAAAATAAATTGAATTAAAGCGAAAAAAGTATATTTGCAATCTTTAACATACATACTAAAACCGTATGAGCAAGCGTAAAAAAATAACTTTAATCGTCTTAGGCGCGATATTAACCGCAATCTTAATACCGTTCACTATATATTTTTGCGTAACGACAGGTTACGATTTAGACGAAAACAAACTCGTTGACTTAAATCGCGGCACAATCTTTTACGACGCAAACGGAGAACTTATCGACGAGCAAACGAACGGAGTATCGGTTACCGATATAAACGAGATTCCCGAACACGTTATAAACGCGTTTATCGCAATCGAAGACAAAAGATTTTATTCGCATAACGGCACCGATTTTAAGGCTTTAGCAAGAGCCGCATTCAACAACGTTAAAACTTTTTCTTTTAAGCAAGGCGCATCGACCATTAGCCAACAACTCATAAAAAACACACACTTATCCGGTGAAAAAACGTTAAAAAGAAAACTAATCGAAATGAAACTTACCAAGCAATTAGAAAAGAGATATAGTAAATCCGAGATAATGGAAAAATATCTAAACACCATCTACTTTGGCGAGAACAGCTACGGAATAACGCGCGCGGCAAAAACGTATTTCAACAAGACACCGACACAACTCAACGTAAACGAAGCGGCGATTTTGGCTTGCGTGGTAAAAGCACCTTCACAATATTCCCCGTTCATCGACGAAAACAAATGTTATAAGAGAAAAAACGTCGTCTTAAACGAAATGAAAAATCAAGGTTACATCACGGAAAACGATTACGAACGCTATAAAAACGAAAAAGTCGAAAGTGATAAAAAAACGGAAAATTATTACGATTACTCGTACTTATTGAAAAAAGAAACGAGAGAATTCAACGATAAAAACGCGTATTCGGCGAAAAAATTCAGCGTATATACGGCTTACGATAAAAACATACAAAACGCTTTACTTAAAAATATAGAAAAACTCGATGGCATAGACGAAACGTTTATCGTGTTAAATAAAAGCAACGAAGTCGTTGCGTTTTTATCGACGACGAAAGAGCAAAAAAGAAATCTAGCCTCAACAGTTAAGCCTCTTTTGGTTTACGCGCCCGCAATTGAAACGAACAAGGTTTATCTGTGCTCTAAAATTAAAGACGAAAAAACACGGTTCGGAGATTATTCGCCGTCAAATTACGGGGAAGTTTATTACGGAGAAGTTTCGGTTAAAGACGCGCTCGTAAAAAGTCTTAACGTTTGCGCCGTTAAACTGTTAAATCAAGTCGGAACGGAAAAAGCGTTATCGTACCTAAAAAAAACCGACGTGGAAGTTACGGAAAACGACGATAATCTCGGAATCGCTCTCGGCGCAACCGAAAAAGGTGCAACTTTAAAAGAAATTTCCGCGGCGTACGGAATATTAAAAAGCGGCGGAGAATACGCTTCCCCCGTTTGTATAAGGAAAATAACGGACGAAAAAAACCGTGATCTTTATAACGTTCAACGAAAAAGAACGAAAATTTTTAACACGGGAACGGTTAACGCGATAAACTACGCGTTAAACGAGTGCGTAAAAGAAGGGACGGCAAAAAAACTTTCCTTTTCAAAAGTTCCGCTTTGTGCAAAAACGGGAACGAACGGCACCGCAAAAGGAAACAAAGACGCGTATTGCATCTCTTATAACAACGAATACACTTTAGGCGTATGGTACGGCAATAAAGACGGAAATAATCTAATGAGCAATTCGATAACGGGAGGAACGCTTCCGACGGAAAAGGCTAAAAAAGTATGGGATAAAATTTACGAAAACGACGTTATCCCCACGCTTGATTTTAGCGATGGAATACGACGCGAATATATCGACGAAATAAGTTACGAAAAAGACGGTAAAATTATTCTAGCGGACGACTGTTCGCCCGAAAGATATAAAAAACTTGAAATATTTACCGATAAAAACGTACCGAAAGAGAAATCCGACAGATTTATAAGCCCTAAAATAGAAAATGCAAATTTATTAGTAAACAACAACGAAGTTAAAGTGTCATTATGTCTGACAGAATTATACGAATTTATCATAAGTAGAGAGCAAGACGGTAAAAAAGAGATAATATACGATTCTAAAAAACACGGCAAAAAATACGAATACGTAGACTTGAACGTAGATGAAAATAAAGAGTACGTTTATTACGTTACCCCCTATTTTGTTAACGGAACTAAAGTCTATTACGGGGACGAAGTATATATCGGAAAGGCAAAGACCAATAAAAAAGATATCGAACAAGATAAAAAAAGTCCCCCTTGGTGGGAGGACGAATTTTTAAGATAAATTACAGTTCTATAAGTTCGATATTATCGAGCGCTTCGTTAATAAGCGATTCAACGTCGAGACGGCTTTCCGCTTTCATTACTTTGGCAAGATCAGGTTTAATCGCAGGAAATTTAGGAAGAAATACTGTACAACAGTCTTCATACGGTAATATCGACGTTTCGTACGTATCGATCTTCTTAGAAATTTCGATTATATCTAATTTATC
This sequence comes from uncultured Christensenella sp., assembly GCA_964576995.1. Classification (GTDB taxonomy): domain Bacteria; phylum Bacillota; class Clostridia; order Christensenellales; family Borkfalkiaceae; genus UBA1259. Next base: position 2,569 of record CAZNWP010000042.1, read on the forward strand.
GAACGCGATAAGCGGTCTCAAAACAGGCAAACTTTCAATAACGGAGTTAGACGAAGTTATACTTTCGATGGTTTGGCTTGCCACTTGCCCTAAACTTTCACCCGTTATTATCGCTTGATCTCCGATTCTTTTTGCAAGGCGTTCCGCAATACGCATCATAAATCTTCGCATAAGCGTAATCATAAATTCTTCGGGACAATTCTTATGGATTGCCTCTTGTATATGCGTAAAAGATACGACGTAAAGCCTTATTCCGCCGTTAAACTCGCCCAATCTTCTCGTAAGATCGCAAACCTTTTCTTTCGCGGCTTCTCCCGTATACGGAAAACTGTGAAAGTGCAAGCAGTCGAGCCTCATTCCACGCTTACAAGTCATATACCCCGCTACTGGACTATCAATCCCGCCCGAAATCAACAACAAGCCTTTACCAGCAGAGCCGACGGGCATTCCGCTTAAACATTTGATAACTTCCGTATAAACGAAGGTTCTTCCGTCCTCTCTAATATCGACGTAAACCGTGGTTTGCGGATTTTTCACGTCAACTTTAAGCGACGGGTATTTTTCGAGAATATCCCCGCCGAGCGTTCTCGATACGAGCATAGAATCCATCGGGAACGTTTTATCTGCCCTATTCGTTTCAACTTTAAAAGTCCCCGTTTTTTCTTTGCACAAAGTGAACGCCGCTTCGGATATCTTAGCGTAATCGTTTTCGGTTTTTAAACAAGGGCTCACGGTATGAACACCGGCGATTTTACCGAGTTTTTCGATTATAACGGAATAATCCGCCTCGTCGTAGTTTTCGATAACGTAACGACTGTGCATAACCTTAAATGAATGTTTTATATCGGAAAGCGATTTTTGAATATTCGTTTGCAAAAGTTTTTCAAAATATCCGCGATTTTTACCTTTTAAGTGTATTTCGCAATACCTAACTATAATAGCGTTTTCCATATCAGTGCATCATCCTTTTTAATTCCGTCGCGACTTCGTTTGCGTTTTTTACGAACGATTCGGCTTCTTCCATCGTATTTTCAGTAGAAAAACTAATTCTAATAACCCCGTCTAAAACGGATTCCGAATAACCGCAAGCCCTAATCACACGACTATATCTATTCTTAGACGAGCAAGCGGAGCCGTTTCCAACGATTATATCACGACTCTCCAACGCGTGCATAAGCACTTCGCCGCGCAAACCCGCTGCAGACACGGAAAGTACGTACGGACTTGAATTCTCGCCGGATATAACGGTAAATATGTTTTTATCGAGACGAGAAGATATATATTTTTTTATTTTTTCCGTTTTAGCGTAATTTTCTTTTATCGTGCGATAATGTTCTTCGCCCGCGTATTGAAATACTTTAATACCGAAAACGTTTTCCGTTCCGCTTCTAAGTCCGCCTTCTTGTCCTCCGCCGAAAATCAAAGGAGAAACGTTAAGAGTTTTCTTTTTTATCAACGCGCCTACACCCTTTAAGCCGTTAATTTTATGCGCGCTTACCGAATACATATCTACGTCGCTCGTTATTGCGACGGGTATTTTACCGTAAGCCTGAACGCCGTCGGAATGAAAAACCGCTTTCGGATTTACTTTTTTAATCTCGCGAGCAATATAATTAATATCGTTTATCGCGCCCGTTTCGTTATTTACGTGCATTATAGAAACGAAATCCGCACCGACGTCTTTAACCGTTTCGATAAGTTCGTCGACGTTTACCCCGCCGTAAAGATCGAGATCGCAAAAATACACTTTCGCCCCGCGGTTTTTCAGTTCGGCAAAACATTTATAGACTGCGGAATGTTCGCCCGTATCGGTAATGAACAAACCGCGTTTTACCGTGCCGAAAATCGCCGTATTATCGCTTTCGGATCCGCACGACGTGAAAATTACTTCGTATTTACTTTCGGATAAACCGAGATTTTTCAAAATAGACGACTTCGCTTCTTTCAACGCCTTATTGCACAATAATCCGTTGCGATACAAAGCCGACGGGTTAAAATAATTTACCTCGTTAAATTCCGCGGCGCGAGCGAGTGCGTCTTTCGACGGCTTCGTCGTCGCGGCGTTATCAAAATATATCATACACTAATTCTTTTGTTGTCTTTTTTTATTAAGCAATTCTTGATCAAGTACCGTTCTGTTGGTAAATTTTAGCACGTTTACGATAAATAATTCGGAACATTCTAACACCAACAAATATTTATCTCCCGCCGTATTTACCGCAAAATAGTAAAAATCTTTATTCTCCTCCGGCATTTCGTTAGAAGTCAAAATCTTCTTTTTAACGTCGGGCATAAGTTCGTATCTTTCGTAAGATTCAGAACCGTACGAGCCTATTTTTTCGATATCGGACGCGTTAAAATTCATAATGTGTCTTCTTTTAACGTTTTTAATAACGCGTGAAAACCTTAACGAACCCGAAACGAAAGTATAATCATAATCGACGTAAAATTTATCCTTAAACTTACCGAGGACAATTCCCGAAACGATAAATAACGCAAGCGGAACGAGTGAGAAAATAAGCGAGGATAATACGTGTTTAACGTCTATGATAAACATAAAACAAAATAAACCCCAAACGACCGCAAAAGCGTAGGAAGTAACCATAAACGTTTTAGCGATATAATATTTTCTTTTTGCCGAGCCTTCGTCTTGAATTTTCGCGGACTCTTCGTAAAAAATTTCTTGCATAATTAACCCCTTTTTTATTTTAAAGTTATAATCGTAACGCCGTTTTCGCCTTCACCATATCTGCCGCGGCGATATTCTTTTACGCGTTTATCGAATTTCAGTCTGTTTCTGACTGCTTTAAGCAAAATTCCCTCGCCCACGCCGTGAACAACTTTAATCTCTTCGAGATTATGCTTTACCGCTTGATCTAAAAAGTTTTCGAGTTCGGTTATTACTTCGAGCGAGGTTTGACCAATAACGTTTAACTCGGTTTTAGGCAATTCCGCGCTTTTCGAACGGAAAACTTTAACGTTATTTTCTATCTTTTCGTGTTCGTCGTTATACAAATCGTTTAGTTTTACAACGGTTTTTATGCTTCCTATAAGAATTTCCGCTTCGTTTTTCTCTTTCTTGATTTTAACGATTTTAGCGTAAGAACCGAGAGATTTAACGTAAACTTTATCACCGATTTTCATAGAGTCGCTTGCTTTAATAAGTTCTAAAGGTTCGTCGTTAAATTCTACGTCTAAATATTTGCTGTTTTTCAATCGATTTTTAAGTTCGCTCGCCCTTATAACTTCTTTACTTTCAAGCCCCGCAGCGCGAAGAATACGCTTTAATTCGTCGATAATCTCTTCCGCTTCCGAAAGTTTTTCGGCAACAATTCTCTTCGTTTCTTGTTTTGCCGTCGCGTAAATCTTTTCACGCTCTTTGGCGATTTTATCTTTTTCTTCTTTAATCGATAAAAGTTCCGCGTCTTTTTCCTCTTTTAAGAGGGTTAATTCGGTTTTCATCTTTTCCGCGTTAAGACGCTCGTTTTCCGCTTGTCTTAATACGTTTTCGAACGACACCTTATCGCTTGACAAATAAGACGAGGCTTCTTTAATAATATCAGATGCAAGCCCGAGAGTTTTAGATATTTCTATCGCGTTAGAACTTCCCGGAATACCGATATTAACTTTATAAAGCGGTCTTAAAGTTTCAGAATCGAATTCCATCGACGCGTTTTTAATCCTGTTATCAGTAAAAGCAAATTCTTTAAGTTTAGAATAGTGCGTCGTAATTATGCCGAAACAATTTTTTGCTAATAGTTTATTTATAATAGCTAGTGCAAGCGCACTTCCTTCTTCGGGGTCGGTTCCTGCGCCGATTTCGTCTATGAGAACGAGACTTTTATCGTCTAAAGCGTTCATAATATCAATGAGATTTTTAATATGAGACGAAAAAGTCGATAAATTTTGTTCTATACTCTGTTCGTCGCCTATATCGGAATACACGCCGCTAAACACTGATATTTCACTTCCCTCGCTCGCGGGGATAAACATTCCGCTCGAAGACATTAAAGAAAACAAGCCGACGAGTTTAAGCGTTACGGTTTTTCCGCCGGTATTCGGTCCCGTTACGAGTAAGAAGTTATAATCCTTACCGAGTTTAACCGAAACGGGGACGACTTTCTCGTTTGAAATTAAAGGATGTCTGCCGTTTACTATATCAATAACGCCTTTATCGTTTAACTTAGGTAAAGTACATTTATTCTTAAAAGAATATAAAGCACGCGCAAAAGCGTTGTCAACTTCTACCAGATTTAGCGCGTTATATCTTATTGCGTCAGACATAAACGTAACCTTTTCCGATAGATATTGCAAAATTTTTATTATCTCTTCTTTCTCTTCGTACAACGCTCTTTTCAAATCGTTATTTAAATCGATAACTATTTCGGGTTCGATAAACACGGTTGCTCCCGACGACGATTGATCGTGTATAAAACCTTTAACCTGACTTCTGTATTCGCTTTTGACGGGAATAACGTATCTGTTTTGACGCATCGTTACGACGGAATCTTGCATAATCTTACCGAGACTTCCGTGCATATACGAATTAAGTTGTCGTCTTATTCTCGCGTTTATATCCCTTATACTCTTTCTAATAGAATATAACGCGGGCGAAGCGTTATCGCTTATTTCGTCTTCGGATATAATTTTTGAAGTTATTTCTTTCTCGAAATCTTGATTCTCGTATAACCTCGAACAAACCTCTTTTAAAAGAATAACGTTTGAATCGTTAACGGAGGCAACGGAATTTTTCATTATGCGCGCGCTTTTAAGATTTTCCGCAATACGAAGTAATTCCGCATTGTTAAGCACGCCGCCCATATCGACGCGCTTCAACTCTTCTGAAACGTCGGCAAAATAATATACGCCATTTACGCCGTGATCGAAAAGGAGTTTATGCGCCTCTTCGGTCTTTTTTAACAAAACCTGTGAGGAAGCGAGATCCGTTAAAGGCGCGAAAGATTTTATCTCTTCTTTCGTTTTATCGAGAACGGCGTAACCGCTTAAAATATTCAGAATTTTATCGAATTCGATTGACTTAATAGTTTTTTCGGCAATCATTATCTTAATTCCGCGTTAAAATCGTCCTTCAATTTTTTAAGAATTTTCTTTATAGAAGCGTCAACTTCTTCCACGTTGAGCGTTCTTTCTTGCGATAGATAAATAAGGTTAAAAGCAATGCTCTTTTTACCGTTTTCAACTTGATCTCCGCGATAAACGTCGAAAACCGAGACGTCGTCTAATATCGCACCCGCAACGGATTTTATCGCGTCGACGAGATTTCCGCAAAGTACATTTTCGTCAACAATTACGGCAAGATCCCTCTCCACCGACGGGAATTTCGATATAGGTTTAAACACTACTTTATCGTTAAAACATTGCTTTAATTTTTCATAATTTATTTCGGCGACGTAAACGTCTTTATCTATACCGATTTTAGCGCAAACGATCGGAGATAACTGACCTAAAACGCCTAAATATTCACCTTCCACGAATAAATCTGCGGAACGAGTCGGGTGCATAAACGATTTACCGCTCACGCGATATTCGACTTTCGCACCGTAACAGAACGAGCCCAACAAACCGCAAACGACGCTCTTAGTCGTAAAGAAGTCCTCTTTTTCTCCGAACAATGCAAGACACAAGATATTTTCTTCCGTAGGAAGTTGTGTAAGCGGTAAGCCGTTCGGGTGATAAACCTTAGCAAGTTCGAACAATCTTCCGTCAAAATTCTTTCTATTAAGATTATACGCAACCGTTCTCGCCATCGACGGAATTAAAGTCGTACGCATAACGGCTAAATCTTCGCTTATCGGATTAAGTATGCCGATATGCGTATGTTCCGCGGAATTAACGTCGAGACCAAACAATTCGTAGTCTTTTTCGGGAACGAAAGAATAAGTTATAATTTCATTAAACCCGTAACCGCAAAGCAAATCTTTCATAGAGTCCATGCTTTTTTGCTCGGCGTTTTTGCCACCGCTCGTAATTTCCGACGTTTTAAGTAAAGTCGAGGTTATATGGTCGTAACCGTATTCCCTAATAATCTCTTCCGCTATATCTTGATAACTTTCCATATCCTCTCTATATAGCGGCACGGTTACTTTAAGTTCGTCCCCGTTTACAACCGTCTTAAAATTAAGTCTTTCTAAAACCTCTTTTATATAGTCGGCAGAAATATTCAAACCTAAAACCGCGTTCACCTTAGAAACGGTCGTCGTAATTACGTTCTCGGTTAAAGTTTTATCTACGATATCGTACTCATCGCACGCGATTTTTCCGCATCCGAGTTCCGAAATAAGATGAAGAGCACGCTTCATACCGTTTTCGACCGACAAATAATCAACGCCCTTTTCGTATCTTGCGGAAGAATCGCTTCTCTGACCTAAACTTCTCGACGTTTTACGAATATTATCCCTTGCAAATTTTGCGGATTCAAACAAAACGGAAACGGTATCGTCTTTAATTCCGCTATTCAATCCGCCCATAACACCCGCAAGAGCGACGGGTTTATCGCTATCGCATATAACGAGGTTGTCGGAAGTTAACGAAAATTCTTTCTCGTCGAGCGTTACGATTTTTTCGCCGTTTTCGGCGCGTCTAACGATGATTTGATTTTTGTTTAGTTCTCTCAAATCGAAAGCGTGCATCGGTTGTCCGATTTCTAAAAGCACGTAATTCGTTATGTCGACTATATTATTTATAGATCTAATTCCCATAGAGTAAAGACGTCTTTTAAGCCAAACGGGAGACGGGGCAAGTTTAACGTCTTTTACCAAATGCGCCTTATATCTCGGACAAAGATCCGTCGCCTTATTTTCGACTTTAACGGTTTTTACCGTAGATAAAGAATCGTCCGTTTTGAAAGAAAAATCGGGCTCTTTAAGCGGCTTGCAAAGTACCGCCGCAACTTCTCTTGCTATTCCTAAAATCGACTGACAATCGGGACGATTTGCGGTTACGTTTATGTCAAACATAACGTCGTCGAGTTCTAATATTTTCTTAACGTCTTCACCGAGCGGATAATCTTCTTTGAAAATCAATATACCGTGAACGGAAGCACCCTCGTACCAATCGTCGGTAATACCCAATTCTTCCCCGCTGCAAAACATTCCGCAAGACGGAAGCCCGCGAAGTTTACCGTTAAAAATTCTATCGCCGTTATAAAGCGTTGCGCCGTTAAGCGCGACGGGAACTATATCTCCTTCGCTAATATTAGTTGCGGCGGTTATTATTTGCAAATTACCGTACTGCCCCGCATCAACCTGCGTTACGGATAATTTATCGGCGTTGGGGTGTTTTTCTATTTTTAATATTTTACACGTAACGATTTTATTTACCTTTTCGGCAACTTTAATCATTTCTTCCACTTCGAAACCGCAAGAAAAAAGTTTTGCTTGAAGTTCTTCCGCAGAACAATCTATATCGACGTAATCTTTAAGCCAAGATAAAGAAACTTTCATATTTGTTATCTCCCGTTATTTTCTATTGAATTGATT
>CAZNWP010000043.1:0-9929 GCA_964576995.1 uncultured Christensenella sp.
ATAGAATATATTAACACTTATAGGCGGGTAAAAGCAAGTGTTTTTAGGTTTTTTTTAATTTAAAACAAATTTTGTTTGTGCTTTAAAATCGTTTGTATTAAAACGATAAATGTGGTAAAATAATAAAAGGAAAGTTTTCGCCGTACGGCGGATAACTATTAAACTAAAGTGAGGTTACGTTAATGAAAATTGCTATTTCCGCTGAATCTACTTGCGATTTAACTCGCGAACTAATAGAAAAATACGATATAAAAATTATTCCTTACCATATAGTTTTGGGCGATACGGAATTTAAAGACGGCGAACGCACCGTCGAAGAAATATTCGAGTACGCGGATAACAACAAGACGCTTCCGAAAACTAACGCGCTCAACGAGTTCGAGTATACCGAGTATTTTACCGAACTTAAAAAAGAGTACGACGCCGTAGTTCACGTTACCTTATCGAGCGGAATTACTTCTTCGAGCGGCAACGCTCAAAACGCCGCTAAGAATTTAGAGAACGTTTTCGTCGTCGATAGTAAAAGTTTGTCTACCGGAATCGCACTTTTGCTTATTTACGCGAGAGAACTTGCGAACGAGGGCGTTGCGCCCGCGGATATCGCGGCTAAGTTAAACGAGAGAAAAGAGAGTTTACAGGTAAGTTTCGTAGTCGAAAAACTCAATTACCTTTATAAGGGCGGAAGATGCAACAGTTTAGAACTGCTCGGCGCGAACCTTTTGAAAATTCGTCCGAGAATAGTCGTAAACAAAGAGGGCAAAATGGTGTCCGATAAAAAATACCGCGGCAAGATGGGCGGCGTTATCGCCAAGTACTGCGCCGACGTGTTAGCCGATTTTAATACGCCCGATTTAACGCGCGTGTTTATAACCTATTCCACCGCGACCGAAGAAATGATCGCCGCGGCGCGTTCCGCTTGCGAAAACGCCGGATTTAAGGAGATTATAGAAACGCACGCGGGTTGCACTATATCGAGCCATTGCGGTGCAAATACTATGGGTATTTTGTTCTTCAACGACGCACCTTGCGGTGGGTAGGAGGGCTGACGCTAATATACGCTTATCTGCGCGAGCCTCGTTTCGCTTGGGGTTAGCCGCGAGAACGATACGCAAGCAAAAAGTAATAGTGAATAGGTGAAGTGTAAAACGTTATTAATCCTAATTAATCCTAACTTCTTAACTTTTTTCTTTTACCTATTACCTAAACGCAAAGTTGCAAGGTATGTTAAACTTAAAAATTATATTTGCCGTGGCTTAGTGGTCGCGGCAATAGTTTTTGCGGGTTGAAGGATATAATATTATTAAGGAATATTGACTGTTAAAATCAATACGGCGTGCACGGTATGCTTAAAGAGAAAAATTTAACGAGCGGTAATTTATGGAAGCAAATACTGTTTTTCGGTATTCCGCTTATGGCTTCTAATCTTTTACAAGTGCTATTTAATATGTCGGATATCGCCGTCGTCGGGCGGTTTTCTTCCGACGGTACGCGCGCTATCGGCGCGGTAGGTTCTACCACGATGATAGTCAATCTTTACACGGGTATTTTAATCGGTATAGGCAGCGGCGTGAACGTCGTCGTGGCTAAGTTCTTAGGCGCGGGCGATAAGAAAAACCTTAAAGAGGCGGTACATACTTCGGCGGTTATCTCTCTTTTTATAGGCGTGGTTTTGGGATTAATCGGGTTTTTTATCGCCGAACCGTTTTTGCGACTTTTAAAAACGAAAGATAAACTCGTAGGCGGTGCGGAAACTTACCTTAAAATATACGTTTTAGGCTTGCCCGCCGTCGCGCTTTACAACTTCGGTAACGGTACGTTTAGCGCGATGGGAGACACTAAAAAACCGCTCGTCTTTTTGTTCGCTTCGGGCGTATTGAACGTGGTTTTGAATATTTTCTTCGTCGTTGCGTTTAAGATGGACGTGGCGGGCGTCGCGCTTGCGACGATAATTTCGCAGTACCTTTCGGCTACACTCGTAGTCGGCGCGTTGTTCCGCGAAAAAGGCGATTGCAAACTGAATTTTAAGGATCTTAAAATTTACGGAGACAAGGCTAAAACCGTGTTGGGGTTAGGGCTTCCCGCGAGTTTTCAAAATTCGATATTTAATATAGCAAACTTATTTATACAGTCGGCGGTAAACTCTTTCGAGCCCGTCGTGGTGGAAGGTTGTTCCGCGGCGTCTAACGCCGACGCGCTGGTTTATCAACTTATGGACGCGTTTTATATAGCGTGTTCGAGTTTTATCGGACAAAACTTCGGCGCGGGGAAAAAGGACAGAATACTCAAGAGTTATCTTATTTGCACGTTATACTCTTTTGGCGTCGGCGCGGTTCTGGGCTTAGGTTTAGCCGCTTTCGGAAACGCGTTCTTGTCGATTTTTACGGGCGACGTTGCCGTTAAGGCGGAAGGTGTAAAGAGACTTAAAGTTATGGGTTTTTCTTACTGCATTTCGGCGTTTATGGATTGCGCTATTTCCGCTTCGCGCGGGGTGGGGAAGACCGTCGTGCCGACGATTATCGTTATAATGGGTTCGTGCGTGTTCCGCGTCGTTTGGATATTGACTGTATTCGCGGTGTTTAAAACGGTTGAGTCCGTCTATCTGCTTTACTGTTGTTCTTGGACGATAACGGGAATAGCCGAAACTTTATATTTTGTTTACGCTTACAGAAAAACGACTAAAAAAATGCAAAAAAATTCCGCCCGACAATCAGCCGCGGCGGAGACGTAAAATATTATTTTTCCGGAATGAATTTTTCGAAAATAATATTGTCGGCGTAAGGCTTTACGTCGTCGTAAATTTTTTGAGACGTTACCGTCCAGCATAAAACCGCTTTGTTCGCGGTTTTTCGTTTTTTAAGCGGAAGCCCCGTGTATTCGTAACTTATAAAGTCGGGCTTGATTAAAAAATTGAGAGCCATATTTTTAATGACGAATCGCGTTAGCGGTGCGTTGCCTTTTAAGTTGACTTCGTTATTCGTGGCGAGAATACCGCGGATAAAATTCGGCGCAAGTTTTTTAACGCGGTTTATATAAAACGGGTTAAAACTCTGTATCGCAAACTCTCCGCCGTAACGCTTTAAGCGCTCCACGGTTTTATCTACCACCGTTTTGTCGGGTTGATCTTTTATTTCTATGAGAAGCGGAGATTTGTTTTCCGCAATTGATAAAACTTCTTCGAAAGTCGGAATACGTTCGTCCGTGCCTTGAAGCCTTAGGTTTTTTAATTCCGCGGCGGTTCTGTCGTAAATAAAACCGTCCTCGCCCGTCATACGCTTTAACGTCGCGTCGTGGAAAGAAAACAGTTCGCCGTCTTTCGACAAGTAAAGATCTATCTCGATGGGATAGTCGAGTTCCGCCGCTCTTTTATAAGCGGTGATAGAGTTTTCGATTACGCCTTCGCCCCACAAGCCGCGGTGAGCGATAGGGCGCGTCAATAAAAAATCGTTGCTTTTAATTCTCATAATATCAATCTTCTTTTTAATTTGCTTGCAAAATTTTCGCCGATAATGTATACTTTAAAAGTTAAGCGAACGGATTTATAAGTATTCGTTTATCGGGTTAGATCTATTATAACATAAAAACGGTGAAAATATGTCGATAAATCAAAAAAAAATTAGAAATTTTTGTATAGTGGCGCATATCGACCACGGTAAAAGCACTCTCGCGGACAGGCTTATGGAAATGACGGGGCAGGTTTCGGAACGCGATATGGAAGAACAACTTCTCGATTCGATGGATTTAGAACGCGAACGCGGCATTACCATTAAACTCACGCCCGTGAGAATGTTCTATAAAGCGAAAGACGGCGAGGAATACGTTTTTAACCTTATAGATACGCCGGGGCACGTCGATTTTACGTACGAAGTTTCGCGCTCTTTAAAAGCGTGCGAGGGCGCGATTCTCATCGTTGACGCCACGCAAGGCGTTCAAGCGCAAACGCTCGCCAACGCGTATCTTGCCATCGAAAACGACTTAGAGATAATGCCCGTCATAAACAAAATGGACTTGGCTTCCGCCGATCCCGACGCGGCAGCGGAAGAGATAGAGTCGATTTTGGGTATAGACGCGACGGACGCTCCGAGAATTTCGGCGAAGTCGGGGCTTAACGTCGACGAGGTGTTAGAGGCGATAGTTCATAAAATTCCCGCGCCGCACGGCGACGAGAGCGCGCCGCTTAAAGCGCTTATATTCGACAGTTTTTACGATAACTTTAAGGGCGTTATTTGTTTCGTCAGAGTGATGGACGGAGAAGTTAAAGTCGGCTCTCGCATAAAAACTTTTATGTCGGGCAAGACGTTCACCGTTACGGAAGTCGGCGTGTTTTCGCCTAAAATGATGCCTACCGCGACTTTATCCGCGGGCGAAGTAGGTTATATCGCCGCGAGCGTAAAAAGCATAGAAGACACGGAAGTCGGCGACACGATAACCGACGCCGATAATCCCGCGAGCGAGCCTCTTCCGGGGTATAAAAAAGCGTTGCCAATGGTCTTTTCGGGTGTGTTTCCGCTCGACGGAAGTAAGTTTAACGACTTAAAAGACGCGCTATTAAAACTTAAACTTAACGACGCCGCTTTGTCCATAGAACCCGACAATTCCGTCGCGCTCGGCTTCGGTTTCAGATGCGGCTTTTTAGGTCTTTTGCATATGGACGTAATACAAGAGCGCATAGAGCGCGAGTTTAATCTCGATATAATAACCACCGCTCCTTCCGTTTCTTATAAGGTATATAAAACCGACGGTAGTATGCTCGTGGTAGAGAACCCGACGCACTTGCCGCCCGTTACCGAGATAGCGTATATGGAAGAACCCGTTATCAACGCGCAAATATTCACGCCTCCGGAATTCGTCGGTCCTATTATGGAACTTTGTCAATATAAACGCGGGATTTATAAAGATATGGTATATCTCGACAAACGCCGCGTGCAGTTAAAATACGTTTTGCCGCTTAACGAGATAATTTACGACTTCTTCGATCAGTTAAAGTCGAGAACCAAGGGGTACGCCTCTCTCGATTACGAGATAGCGGGTTACGAAAAGAGCGATTTGGTAAAACTCGATATGTTGCTCAACGGCGATATATGCGACGCGTTGTCTATTATCGTGCATAAGGATAAAGCGTACGAACGCGGACGTCAGATTGCGGAACGCCTTAAAGACGTTATTCCGCGTCAAATGTTCGAAATACCCATACAAGCGGCGGTCGGAGGCAAGATAATCGCGAGAGAAACGGTTAAGGCGTACAGAAAGGACGTTATCGCGAAGTGTTACGGCGGCGACGTTATGAGTAAGAAATATCTTCTCGAAATACAGAAAGAAGGTAAAAAGAAAATGCGTTCGATAGGTTCCGTCGAAATTCCTTCGGAAGCGTTTATAGAAATTTTGAAAACGGATAACGATAAATAAGGCGGCAAGTATGAGCGGAATTTATATTCATATACCTTTTTGCAAAAGCAAATGTACCTACTGCGATTTTGCATCGTATCCCAAAGAGATAGGTAAAGCCGAAAGTTACTTCGCGTGCTTGTATCGCGAAATTCAAGGCAGGGGACTTCAACTTAAAGACGAGACGTTCGACACGCTCTATATCGGCGGCGGCACGCCGTCGGTAGTTCCCGCCAAGTTTATAGCGGGAGCGATAAAACAAACGAGGAAATTTTTTAATTTGTCCGCGGACGCCGAGATAACGATAGAATTAAACCCCGGCACGGTGGACGAAGAAAAGATAAAAGCGTATAAAGAAGCGGGCGTAAACCGTTTTTCCGTCGGACTTCAAAGCGGTTACGACGAACAGTTAAAACGGCTAAACCGCGTGCATACCGCAAAAGATTTTCTCGCGTGTATGCGGCTTCTTGACGGTGAAAACGTCAGCGCGGATATTTTAATAGGGCTCTGCGGACAAACGTCGGAACAAGTTAAAAAGACCGTCGACCTCGCGATTGCGGGAGGGGTAAGCCATTTGTCCGTTTACGCGTTAACGCCCGAAGTCGGCACGCCTATTTATACGGATTACTTAAACGGCGAACTTTTATCCGACGACGAAGTTGCGGATATTTACGACGACGTTCGCGCTTACTTAAAAGAAAAAGGTTTTTACCGTTACGAAGTGTCTAACTTCGCGAAAAAAGGGTTTGAAAGCAAGCATAACTTAAACTATTGGCGGCGCGGCGAATATATAGGTATGGGCGTTTCCGCTTCGTCTTTTATCGGCGGTGACAGATTTACCAATACTTATTCTATCGACGAATATATGAACGCCGTAATATTTAATAAATCTCCCGAAATATCGCGCGAGAAAATCGAGGGCGACGACGCGGAGTTCGAGTTTATAATGCTCGCGCTGAGAACCGCGGAGGGGATGAGCGTGCAAAAATTCAACGAAACGTTTTCCGTGGACTTTAACGAAAAGTACGCCGCGGAACTTAGTAAAAAGGCGAGATTTTTAGACGTTAAGGACGGCAGGGTTAAAATCAAAGACGAATATCTTTACGTTCAGAACGATATTATTTTAGCGTTTATGAAAAATTAAGGGGCGGTAGATACGAATGAAAAAACCGATCGTGCATAGCGAACCTTTATATATTTTCGCGACGGTGCTTCTCGCGTTTGCCGTGGCGACGGTTACCGCCGCCGATTTCGGCGTGTCGATGGTAGTCGCGCCCGCCTACGTTTTAAGTTTATACGTAGACTTTTTGTCTTTCGGTCAAGCGGAATACGTCGTGCAAGGCGTGCTCTTTATCGCGTTTTGTCTGCTTATGCGAAAATTCCGCGTGTCCTATTTGTTCGCGTTCGCGTCTTGTCTTTTATACGGGCTCGTTCTCGATTTGTGGCGGCTTATACCGATATTCGTAACACCCGCGGAGACGCTCGGTATATGGTGGCGTATCGCGTTTTTCGTCGTCGGTGAACTTTTAACCGCGTTGTCCGTCGCTATGTTTTTTAAGTCTTACCTTCCTCCGCAAGTCAACGATTACTTCGTGATGGGCGTATCGGAACGCTATAATATAAAACGGTCTTTTTTTAAGTTTTGTTTCGACGTTGGGTGTTTAATAGTCGCGCTCGTTACGTCGCTTTGCTTTTTCGGCGGGATACGCGGCGTGGGCGTCGGCACGGTTATAATAACCGCGGTGAACGGTTTTCTTATCGGCGCGTTCTCTAAGGCGTTAGACGCGCTTTTCGAAGTAAAACCGCTTTTCCCTAAATTGAAAGAGTATTTCGAACGCTAAACCGCTTTTTCCCAAAGTTCTCTCTAATTCGCAAAAATAATACCAAAAAAACACCGCGGTAAGTGCTAAACTGTATCTTGCACGGAGGCGGTATGACGGTTTATATCGAATACGTTTTATTAGATAATTTCGTTATAGACTATTTGTTGCTTAAAACCGCTCACAAAATCGCGGGCGTTACCGCGAGCGCGTGGCGGCTTTTGTTTTGTTCCGCCATCGGCGCGATCGTCGCGCTGTTTTACCCGCTCTTGAACGCGAAGATCTTATTGCTTGCGGTAAAAATTTTATGCGGCTTTCTCCTTACCGCATCGTCTGCGAAATACCGTTCCGCGCGCGAATTTATTTTAACGCTCGTCTCTTTCGTCGGTCTGACTTTTTTGACGGGCGGAACGATTGTAGGCGTATTCGGACTGTTTAACGTTCCGTACTCGTCGGAAATATCCGTCGCGCTTATGGTTGTTCCCGCTTACGCCGTTATATCTTGTGCGGCTAAAACGGTAAAAACTATATATAAGCGCAAAGACGTTGCGGGGTTTATATATAAAGTGGATTTGACGCGCGGGGAAAATTTAGTTTGCGCGACGGGGTTTATGGATACGGGCAACGGGGTGTACGACGGGGACGCTCCCGTCGTGTTCGTCGGTATAAAAATCGCTCGGCAACTGATATTTAATAAAGACGGCAAACCGATTAAGTTAAAGAAGATAATCGTGCGAACCGTCAACGGCGAAGATGAAAAAATTTGTTTTAAACTTGACCGCGTCGCGATATATATCGGCGAGAAAGCGAATATAATAACTAACGTTACGGCTTGCGTTTCGGACAAGGGCGGAGATATAGGGTACGACGTAATATTGCACCCGTCAATGCTTCCCGCGGCGAAATCGGCGTAGATCGTAATAAGGCAAAGGGGTGGATTATGTTTGGTAAACTTATAAAAAAAATAAAAAAACTGCTCGGCAAGTACGGCTTGTCTCAAAACTTAATGCGTTACATAAACGGCGGTGAAGTCTTACCGTCGCCGTTTACCGCCGAAGAAGAGATCGCGCTCGTCGCGCGTATGGAAAACGGGGACGAAAGCGTAAAAGACGAACTCGTCGAACACAATTTAAGGCTCGTCGTGTATATCGCTCGCAGATTTCAAAATACGGGCGTGGATATGGACGATTTAATATCCGTCGGCACGATAGGACTTATTAAGGCGGTAAGTTCGTTTTCGTCGGAAAAGAACGTAAAACTCGCGACTTTCGCTTCGCGGTGTATAGAAAACGAAATACTTATGCACTTGCGCAGAACGGTTAAACTAAAAAACGAAGTATCGTTCGACGAGCCGTTAAACGTGGACGGCGACGGGAATGAACTCGTGCTTGCGGACGTTATGGGAACGGACGGGGACGCGGTTTACAAGAAGATCGAAAACGGAGTGGAGAGCGAACTGTTAAAAGAGGCGTTATCTAAGTTAAGCGATAGAGAAAAAGAGATAATGGAGATGCGGTACGGTTTGAACGGCGAGGACGAAAAAACTCAACGCGAAGTGGCGGATATGCTCGGAATATCTCAATCGTACATATCTCGGCTAGAAAAAAAGATTATAGTCAGGTTAAAAAAGGAATTTGCCAAAATGGTATAAACACGGTCGTTGCGCGCGGCGGAATTTTCCGCCGCGCGCAAGCCGTATAGACGGGTTTTTTAAGCGTTAAGAAAATAAATCGACAAAAAAACATTAAATTCGCAATAACGGGTGAAAACGCTTGACGAAAAAATTTTTATTTGTTACAATCTAATCGAAAACTGAATTTTGCCAATATAGGTTCGTATAATCGGCACGAACGTATCTACCGTACCGCCACAGGTGCGACTATTGGAATTATCAATCATCCGACTTTGACCTCGCGTCCGTTGGTTTATTACGATTTTTATTGGTAAACGGCTTGATAGATTCAACCCGTTTTTTGTTTTTTAATTGCTTTTAAGGCGGCAAATATGGAACTTTTGGAAAAAGAAATTGCAAAAAGAGGAAAAGTCCTTCAAGGTAACGTTCTCAAAGTCGGCGACTTTTTGAATCACCAAATGGACGTCGATTTGCTTTGCGCGATGGCGGACGAAATCGTCGAGCATTTTTTCGAAAGCGGCGTAAATAAAATTCTCACGGTAGAAGCGTCGGGCATAGCCCTCGCCGTACTCGTTGCGGAACGCTTGCATTGTAAAACGGTATTTGCTAAAAAATCTAAAGCGCTTAACGCCGACGGCGAAGTTTATTCCGCTGAATGTATTTCTTTCACACGCCCCGACAATAATTTGATTATGCTCCCCAAACCGTATATATTAAAGTCCGACAAAGTTTTAATCGTGGACGACTTTTTGGCTAAGGGTAACGCTACCGATGCTTTGAGAAGTATCGTAAAGCAAGCGGGAGCGACGCTTTGCGGCATAACCGTTGCGGTGGAAAAGGGTTTTCAAGGCGGCGGAGACAAGATACGTGCCGACGGTATAGAACTTTTATCGCTCGCGATAGTCGACGATATGAACCCCGAAACGGGCGAAATCGTGTTCGGTAAAAGATAAATCAAATAAAAAGCGATATGCTTTTTAGATAAACGTTAAGGAATAAACCCGAAAGGGTAGGAGGTTTTTTATAATGAAGAAAATTTTAACACTTTTGCTCACCGCTATCATGGCGGTTGCATGCTGCTTCGGCTTCACCGC
>CAZNWP010000044.1:0-9661 GCA_964576995.1 uncultured Christensenella sp.
TGTGATATTATAAAACTTTCTTTTTTAATTGTCAACTATTTTTTGCATACTTTTCATAATTTTTTCAATTTTTTTGAATAAACATTGATTTTATGAATAAAATTATGAATAATAAATATAAATATTCGTTTTAGACGTTTTCAAGCGTACTTTTTACGAGTTTAATTTGTTCTTCTACCCTGCCGACGCCCGTTGCGCCGTAAGATATTCGTTTGTTTACGCAAGTATTTAAATCGATTGCTTGATATAAATCTTCTTCGAACTTATCCGAAAACGTTTTATATTCGTTTAGCGGCAACTTTTCTAAAACTTCGTCTTTGTCTATACAATATTTAACGATCGCGCCCACGGTTTTATACGCGGAACGGAAAGGCTCGCCCTTTTTAGTGAGATAATCGGCAAGATCGGTGGCGTTGATAAAGCCTTTTTTAGCCGCGGATAACATTGCCGAAGTATCTACTTTCATACCGTCGATCATAGGCGCGAACACCGCGAGACACAGTTTAACGGTATCGGCGCAATCGAAAACGCGTTCTTTATCTTCTTGCAAGTCTTTGTTATAAGCGAGCGGCAAACCTTTTAGCAAGGTAAATATAGCGGTTAAATCGCCGAACACTCTACCCGTTTTGCCGCGCACGAGTTCCGCCATATCGGGGTTTTTCTTTTGCGGCATAATAGAAGATCCCGTCGTAAACTCGTCAGTCATTTCGACGAAGCCGAATTCTTTGCCCGACCACAAAACGAGTTCTTCGGAAAAACGCGACAAGTGCGTAGAGATTAGAGCGCAAGCGGCGATAAATTCCGCGCAAAAATCCCTGTCGGACACGCCGTCCATAGCGTTAAACGCAACGCCGTTAAAGCCCAATAATTCCGCCTCGTAAAATCTGTCGGTATCAAAAGTCGTTCCCGCAAGCGCGCAACTGCCGATCGGCGAAACGTTTACGCGCTTATACACGTCTTTAAGCCTATCTATATCCCTTAAAAACATAGCGCAGTACGCGCACAAGTGAAAGCCGAAAGTAACGGGTTGGGCGCGTTGCAAATGCGTATATCCCGGCATAACCGCGCTTTTATACGCTTCCGCTTTATCCGCAAGCACCGAAACGAGCGACTTTATAAGACTTATTATTTCGGTTATCTCGTCTTTTAAGTATAGTCTTAAATCGAGCGCGACTTGATCGTTACGGCTACGCGCGGTGTGAAGTTTTTTACCCGCGTCGCCTATTCTCTCAGTTAACACGCCCTCGACGAACGAGTGAATGTCTTCCGCTTCTTCGCTTATAACGAGTTTACCGCTTTCGATATCGCTTAATATCCCGTTAAGCCCGTTTACTATTTCGTCGGCGTCTTTTTTAGAGATTATATTTTGGCGCGCGAGCATTTTTGCGTGCGCGACGCTTCCCGTTATATCCTGTTTATAAAGACGTTTATCGAACGTTATCGATTTGTTGAGTTGCTCCGCAAGCGCGTTTATTCCGCCTTGCGCTCTGCCCGCCCAAAGTTTTTCCATTATTGCTCTCCCGTGAGTTTTTTTGAAATGAAAGTTGCCATACGTTAGGTACGGCAACTCTCTATGAGATTTTTTATAATTTTATCCGCGGCGAAGTTTACGCAGCGAAAATTTTACTTTTTGTTTTGCGCGTCAACCATCGCTTGAACCTTGATAGGCAAGCCGTAAAGATTGATAAAGCCTTCGGCGTCTTTCTGATTGTAATCGCTTTCGCCGAACGTCGCAATCTCTTCGCTATACAAAGAATAAGGACTCCACGCGCCCGCGTTTATCATATTGCCTTTGTAAAGTTTGAGACGAACTTTACCCGTAACGGTTTCTTGCGTTTTATCCACGAACGCCGATAACGCTTCGCGAAGCGGCGTAAACCATTGTCCGTTGTAAACGAGTTCGCCGAAAGTGATGGCGAGTTTTTGTTTCTCGTGCATAGTCATTTTATCGAGACAAAGCGTTTCTAACACGGAGTGCGCTTTATAAAGTATCGCGCCGCCGGGGGTTTCGTACACGCCGCGGCATTTCATACCGACGAGACGATTTTCTACTATGTCGATAATGCCTATACCGTTTTCACCGCCGAGTTTGTTAAGTTTATATATAATGTTTTTAGCGGACGTTTTTTCGCCGTCGATGGCAACGGGTACGCCCTTTTCAAATTCCAACTCTACGTACGTCGGCTTGTCGGGCGCGGTTATCGGCGAAACGCCCATTTCCAAAAAGCCTTTCTTTTCGTACTGCGGTTCGTTACCTACGTCCTCTAAGTCTAAACCTTCGTGCGATAAGTGCCAAAGGTTTTTATCTTTAGAATAGTTGGTTTCTTTATTGATTTTAAGCGGAACGTTATGCGCTTCGGCGTATTCGATTTCTTCTTCGCGAGATTTGATATTCCATTCGCGCCACGGCGCAATTATCGGCATATCGGGCGCAAAATGCTTGATAGCGAGTTCGAAACGGACTTGGTCGTTACCTTTACCGGTGCAACCGTGAACGATAGCGTCCGCTTTTTCTTTTATCGCAATATCTACGAGCCCTTTCGCAATGCAAGGACGAGCGTGGCTCGTGCCGAGCATATATTCTTCGTAAAGAGCGCCCGCCTTAACGGTGGGTATAATATAGTTATCAACGTAGTCGTCGGTCAAGTCCAAAACGTAAAGTTTAGACGCACCCGTCTTTAACGCCTTTTCGTTAAGCCCTTCGAGTTCGTCGTTCTGTCCGACGTTGCCCGCAACCGCGACTACTTCGCAGTTATTATAGTTTTCTTTAAGCCAAGGAATAATTATCGACGTATCCAAACCACCCGAATACGCGAGTACTACTTTTTTAATATTTTCTTTATTCATAACCAACCTGCCTTTAATTTTCAATTGCACGTTAAGTATACAATAATAAAAAGTTATTGTCAAGGGTTTTTGCATATTTTTTATTTTTTTGCAAAATATTTTGAATATTTTTTAATATATGAATAAAAATATGAATAATATTATATTTATACACATTATTCTCTTAGCGCAAAAATTATGCCGCGAGGACGTTTGTCCGCGCGGCGCAAAAGTTAGTTCAGGATTAGGGGGTTTTATTTCGTCATTTTCTCAAATCTATCTGCGTGGTAGCATCGCAAGTCATTGCTCCGAGATATTTAGTCTTGAAAAAATCGGAAACTTTTTGAGATAACATAGCGTCGGCAAGCGCGTCTATCTTCGCTTTATAATCGACGTCATTTTCGTAGTCGCCTTTTCTCGCAGCGATAATATTTGCTTTGCCCGCGACTTGCGCGATATCGTCTTCCACAGCGGCACGACTATCCGCCGTAACGTTTCCCGTATAAGCGGTATTGCAAGGCAAAAGCGCGAAGTCGTAATCCGCTTTGCTTGCGACCAAAAGGTTTTCAGAAATACGCGTTACGGTAACGGACTTGTCTTTACTCGTCCATTTAGAACTGTTAAAGTTAAGTTTTTCGCCGTCGTCGGTGTTTTTAACGGGATAGTTTTCGGCTTCTGTTTCTTTATTTATAACGCCTTTCGCTTCTAAAAGTTGAAACGCTCTCACGGCGTTAGATTCGTCGTCGCATACGGCAAAAGTTTTACCTGCGGTAACCGCCGTGTCTTTCGCGGCTTTTCCGTAATAAATTCCGAGAGGCTCGTAATGTACTTTGCATACTGCGAATAATTCCGTTTTACCTTTATACGTTTCGAGATACGGAACGTGTTGGAAATAGTTTGCGTCGAAATCGCCTTGTGCAACTGCGTCGTTTTGAGTCGTCCAATCGATTTTAGAAACTTTCAAAGTGTAGCCTTTTTCTTTAAGAATACCGGCAACGACCCCCTCTAATACTTCCGCGTGAGGAACGTCGGAAGCGCATACCTTTATAAGGTTTTTATCGTTTCCGCAAGCCGCGAGCGAACCGACGGAAAACGCCGTTACCAAGCAAAGCGCGAGAGCGATTATCTTTTTTATTGTCTTTTTCATTTAAGTAGTCTCCTTTTATCTAATTTTTTTGCTATTTTAAGTCCCGCTTCCTGAACGAGTTGAACTATTAATACCACTATTACTATCAATACCCAGAACAATACGGATTTCATATAATTTCCCGTATTCCTCGTATAATACGTATATATGTCGGAAATAAGCCCGCCCGCGCCGATATTATACGCGAACGACGTATATCCCAAAATGCTTACCATAACGACCGACACGCCCGTAATTAACGATACGCGCGCTTCGGGTAAAAGCACTTTCGTAATTAACTGAAAATTCGTCGCGCCGAGCGATTTAACCGCTTCGAGTTCGCCCGCGGGAACTTCCGCCAAAGACTGTTCCACCATTCGAGCCACGAATCCGAACGCGCATACGGTTAGCGGTACGAGAATCGTGTACCATTCACCCGTTCCCGTATCGAAGAAAACACGAGATAAAGGCATACACAAAACTATTATAATCAAGCACGGGATAGAGCGCAAGATATTAACGATTACGCCGACTATCGCGTTAAGCCATTTGCAAGGTTTAAGCCCGTTTTTAGAGGTTACGTTTAAGAGTATTCCGCACGGCAAGCCCAGCAAATACGCGCACGCCGTGGATATTATCGTCATTAAAAGCGTTTCGCCCGTCGCCGTTAAAATATCAATAAAGTTCATCGCTGTCCACCTCCTCGTGCGATATGCCTTCTTTATCGAGATACGCGTTTAACTTCGCTATATCTTCGCTATAATACGGAAGTCTGAAAATTATTTGTCCGTACGTTTTATTGCCGATTTTCTTCGTTTCCGCGTAATAGACGGAAAGCAAAATGTTGCATTGTTGCACTATGTTGGTGATAACGGGTTGTTCTATTTCGCCGTCGAACATTAGTTTAACGAACTTTTCGCCCTTAACCCCCGTATGCGCCTTGCCCGAATATATAAGGCGTTTAGCGACGGGCGCTTTCGGCGATAAAAACACGTCTTTAAGACTTCCGTCCGCAACGATTTCCGCGTTATCTATTATGGCTACCTTGTTGCAGATTTCCTCTATAACCGACATTTGATGCGATATGATAACTATGGTAAGTCCGAGCGTTTCGTTGAGGCGTTTCAGAAGTTGCAATATAGAACGCGTCGTTTCGGGATCTAACGCCGAAGTCGCTTCGTCGCATAGCAATACTTTGGGATCCGTCATTAACGCTCTCGCTATCGCCACGCGTTGTTGTTGTCCTCCCGAAAGTTCCGACGGGTACGAATTGAGTTTATCTCCGAGCCCTACCGTTTCTAACAGTTTTACCGCTTTTGCCCTTCGCGCAGCCTTGTCCTTGCCGCCCGATATTTCGCCCGCGAGTTCTACGTTTTTCAAAACGCTTCTCTGTTGCAAAAGATTGAACTGTTGAAAAATCATAGTTACCTTTCTGCGAATTTCGCGAAGCCTCGTCTCGGTTACGTCGAATAGGTTTTCGCCGTCGATCAGCAATTCTCCGCCAGTCGGTCGTTCTAAAAAGTTGACGCACCGAACGAGCGTCGATTTGCCCGCGCCCGATAAACCGATTACGCCGTACACGTCGCCGTCCTCGATTTTTAAGTTGATGTTTTTAAGCGCGGTAAAGTCGCCGTTTTTGGAGGGATATACCTTGCTTAGATTTTTGAGTTCTATCATCTTATACTCCTTTTTTTTGCAATAAAAAACGTTCGGGAAAAAACTTTCTCCCGAACGCAAAACGCAGTTTTTACCGAATTACAACGAAACGGCAACAAACCCACGCCTTACAGCCCGGGAAGTTAACATTCGCATAGTTACGTTATAATTCTTCATAATACTACTCGGCGAACTTGCCACTCCTTATTCTTGATTACGCGTTAAATAATACAATAAATTTTTTCTATTGTCAATTGTTTTAACGCGGGTTTTTTATTTTTCTGCTAAAATTTTTGCATAACGTCTGAAGTTCTTCTTCCGTAACGACTCCCGACGTTGCGTCCGCCGCTCTCAAAGATGCCGCCGCCGCTTTAGATGCAAGTTTCAATATACGTTCGTCGTCGTAACCTTTATATATTCCCGCAAGCGTTCCCGCGCAAAACGCGTCGCCCGCGCCCGTAGAACCTTTTATAAATCCGTCGGGAAGATCGTAAGAATAAACTTCGGTATAACCGCTCTCCGATAAGCACACGCCCTCGTGCGGCATGTGGATAACGACGCGTTCGCTTACGCCGAGGCTTTTGAGTTTTTCGGCTATCGCGCGAATATTGCCGTCGTTAGGCTCTATCCCCGCGAGACTTCCCGCTTCTATTTCGTTTATTATAAGGTTATCGGTATACTTCAAGCACGGCAACACCGCCGAATATCTGTCGGAATTTTCGCTAACCAAGTCGATAGACGTTTTTACGCCGCGCGCCTTTGCCTCTTTCAAAATCTTTAAGCCGTCGCCCTCGTCGATTTTTTTTAGCAAAAGAAAATAACCGAGGTGAAGCATTTCCGCGACGTCCGCGTCGAAATCAACGTCGTCAAAACCGTAACTCGCCGAAGCCCCGGCAAAGGTAAAGAAAGTTCTCTCCCCGCCCGCTATACTCATAACGTCGGTAAAACTCGTCGGCTCGGTATCGCTCGCCGTTACGCCTTCAACTTTCACGCCCTCTTTAACGAGATGGCGTTTTACGAATTCTCCGTCGTCGTCTTTGCCGACTTTACCGCTCGCGTAGACGTCGACGTCGGGAAACAGTTTTTTTAGGTCTATAGCCACGTTGGGCACGCACCCGCCAGCGGCTCTGCTTACGTTGCGTATCTGAGTCAGTTGTCCCGACTTAGGAAACGCGCCTATAACGTTTATCTTGTCGACGAGAATACTTCCCGCGACGGTTATGCCTTTTTTCATCGTTACACCCGTATTTCGACGTTGGCGCGAGCCTCCGCCGTTTTGATTATTTCGGAAAGTTTTACGCCGCTCTTCAACGCTTTATATATCTCGTCTATCGACTCCGCGTATTTGCCCGTATAATCCGAATACTTTTCAAGCGTTTTAATCGCGCCGTTCTCGCTTGCGTAAGCGGAAAGTTCCGCGCTGCTCTCGTCGCCGTCGGGCGCAAAAAGCATACCCGCCGCCGCGCCTATACATATATAAGAAGCGTCTACGCCGTGTTTTTCGCACAGTTTAAGCGCACCTATAAGTCTGTCGTTGCTGCCTAATTTACGCTTCGTGTCCTTGCCTACGCGGTTTACCGTGTCCGCAAGCGCGCGGTTTTTGAAGCGGAATAAAAGGTTATCCGCGTGATCTATAAGCATTTTTATTTCCGTTCCGTTTTCCGTTGCAACGGCGAGCGCGGAAGATACGAGCGCGCGATACGCGCAATATTCTATATCGAAGTCCTCCGCCGCCTGATACACGAATTCGTAACCGCGAAGATTGCCGAGGTACGAGCATAAAGCGTGGCTCATATTATGCATAAACAATTTGCGTTCGATAAACAAGTTAAACGGCGAGAACGGATAAAGGTTTTTAACCTCTTTCGGAGGTTCGCCCTTAAACGCCGCCTTGTCCACGGGGAGAACGTTATACGGTTCTACGTAAACGCGCAATGGGTTGCCCTGCTTTTTCTCTTCCGTCATAACGGGAACCATTCTGCCGATGGACGCCTCTATAAAACCGACGTTTTTATCTACGTATTCGGCAAGTTCGGGAATTTCTTTTTTAACGAGCCCTTTTAAAAACTCGTCCGCGCCGATTAAGTTCTCGCAGATAATTATATTAAGCGGCGCAGCGCCCTTTTCAGCGCGTTTTTTTATGCCGAGCGATATTGGCTTCGCGATAAATTTAAGCACGTTCACGCCGATGGCGGTTGCCATCATATCGCAAGACGCTATTTCGTCGGAGACGAGTTCCGCGTCGCTTCCGTCTATACCGTAAACGTTATTTACGATTTTTTCTATATTCTCTTCCGACGTAACGATATTTACGGGATAACTTTTATCCACGTTAAGTCTCGCTATAACTTCTTTGTTTATGTCTATAAAGCCGACCTTATAACCGGCGTCCGAAAACGACTGACCTATAAAGCCTCTGCCGATATTGCCCGCGCCGTACATTATAAATTTTTTCATATTTTAACCTATCCTTATATTACCGAGCGGAAAATTTCCGCTTATACCCGCCGCGTTCAGAGTTCGCGTATAACCTTCGCGGGGTTGCCCGCTATAACTACGTTATCGCCGAAGTTTTTCGTAACGACGGATCCCGCGCCCACGACGACGTTATTGCCGAGCGTAACGCCGGGGCAGATAACCGCACCGCCGCCTATCCAGCAATTATCGCCGATAGTTATCGGAAAACCCAATTCAACGCCGTTATACCGCTCTTCCGCCCTTATCGGGTGAGTTGCGGAATATATGCCGACGTTCGGCGCGATCATACAGTTTTTGCCGATTTTAACTTTATTGACGTCGAGAATAATTAAGCCGTAGTTAGAAAAGAAGTTTTCGCCGACTTCGATATTCACGCCGTAATCGCAATAAAACGGTTGTTCCACGCGAATTTTTTCGCCCGTCTTTCCGAATATCTTTTTAATGAGTTTTTCTCTCTTTTTCAGTTTCCTCGGCGGAATTTTATTGTAACGTTCAAACAGTCTTTGAACGTTTTTATGCATAGCGGAAAGTTCCGCGTCCTCGGGGGAGTACAACTCCCCCGCGAGCATTTTTTCTTTTTCAGTCATACCGATATTAGTTCATTTCGGGGCAAAGCGGTCCCGCAAGTTCTTTAAGATAGAAGAGTTTCCCGGGGATCGTCGGGATATACGTCGACGTAATAAATCTCGTAGGTCCGTAACGGAGCGTCGTCCAAAGACTCATACCCTGCCACTGCATTCCGCGCGACAACGCGCCGTCCGCACCGCCTATCGCGTAATCCGCGGAGAACATAAGTTTAGGTCCAATCGTATTCGCTCTGCAAGGAACGAGCGTGGTTCTCGACTTAAACGAGGTAATCGCGTTTTGTTCCACGGTAAGCGGGTGAAGTTGTACCGCTATTCTGTACGGTTGATCTCTCCATTCTTCGTCGGTCTCGAATTCCGCGCCGATGGTCGGTTCCCAGAACGCGATATGACACATTCTGCCTATGCCGTATACGAGAACGAGTTTCGCGCCGTCCGCCTTTAACGCCGCTATCTTTTCGGGATAGGTCGGAAGGTTGTCCTTCGTCGCGAAGTTTCTGTGATCTTTCGGAACGGTGAGTTCGCCGAGGGGGTTATAGAAAGCGTTTTCCATAGCGTTTTGGAAAGACGCGTCGCCCGTTATCGTGTTGCCTTCGGAGTCCGCCCATTCGTCCATATTGAAGCACCATACGTTTTTGCAGGAAACGTTCCATTCTTTAAGGAAGTAAACCGCCCATTTATACATTCCCATAGGTCCTACGGGAAGAATAAACGCGAGTTTTCTGTTTTCTTCGTTGGCTTTTTTAATCTCGTTAGCGATTTCGTGTCCCATTTTAACGTCGAATTCGGAAACGTCTTTACATTCTATCGGAGAGAACCCGTCGTTCCAGAACGACTGTCTTTCCGTAATAGTTTCGGGCGCGTGTTTGCAACAAGCGTCGATTTTTTCCATATCCCAGCCCTTGGGGTAAAACCCTTCCAAAAGACTGCCTTTTACCGTTGAATTGAAATCCATAATAATATCTCCTTATTTTATATCGTTTTGATAAAT
>CAZNWP010000045.1:0-9514 GCA_964576995.1 uncultured Christensenella sp.
ATATATATTTTACTAATATTTTTCGTTATTGTCAATAAAACTTTTAACTTTTTCGTTAAAAATAAAGTTTTTATCGCGAATAATCGTAAAACATCCGTCGATTTACGGTAAATTCGGGTTTTTACGTTTTGCGCTTGCACAAAACCGCGAACGTAATTTTCTTCTACGCGTTAAAACAACGCCTTTTCGATAACGCCGCCGCCGATGCATTTATCCCCGTCGTAGAAAACGGCGAACTGACCTTCGGTTATGGCGCGTTGTTTTTCGAAAAAATCGACGTAAATTCCGTCGTCCGTAATATTCACCGTGCATTTTTGCTCGGGTTGACGGTAACGGAATTTCGCGGTACACTCAAAAGTCTTTTGCTTCGGCGCGAACGGAATAAAGTTACACTCGCGCATATAAAGCCCGCGACTATACAGTTTATCCTCTTGCCCGTGCGCGACGTATAATATATTGTTTTGTAAGTCCTTCTCTATAACGAACCAACGGCTTCCGTCGTCGCCCTTTTGCCCGCCGATATTAAGTCCGCGACGTTGCCCTATCGTGTAGTACATAAGCCCTAAGTGTTCGCCTAACGTTTTGCCGTCGTAAGTCATTATCTTTCCTTTTTTTGCGGGTATATACTGCAAAAGGAAATTTCTGAAATTGCGTTCGCCTATAAAGCAGATACCAGTCGAATCTTTTTTCGCGGCGGTCGCGAGCCCGTTCTCTTCCGCGATTTTGCGGACGTCGCTCTTTAAGAGTTTTCCGAGCGGGAACATAACCCCGTCTAACTGCGATTGCGACAGTTGATTCAAAAAATACGTTTGGTCTTTGCTTTGATCCTTCGCCTTTAAGAGATAATGAACGCCGTTCTCGTGTGAAATATCGCAGTAATGCCCCGTCGCGATATAATCCGCGCCGAGTTCTTTCGCCTTTTCCTTAAAATCCTTAAATTTAATCTCGCGGTTGCAAAGCACGTCGGGATTAGGCGTTCTGCCCGCCTTGTATTCGGACAAAAAATAAGAAAAAACTCTGTCCATATACTCTTTGGCAAAATTCACCGCATAATAAGGAATACCGATTTTATTCGCCACGCGACGAACGTCGGCGAAGTCTTGCTCGCCCGTGCAATTGCCGCAAGCGTCGGTTTCTTCCCAATTGTTCATATAAAGTCCTATGACGTCGTAACCTTGCTCTTTTAATAGAAGCGCGGCGACGGAACTGTCCACTCCGCCCGACAAACCGACTACTACCGTTTTTGCCATATTAACCACCGTATTAAAACCGTTGCGCTATTTTTTCGTCGAACGGTTATTTTAAGAACGCGGCGCAGCCTTCGCGCGATAACCGCGATATGCTACGCCGCAAAAATTTCGTTTATTTTCCTAAACGACTTACGCGTTTTTCGTGTCTTTATTCCAATTCGCGCCTTTTATGACGGTAGAATCAGACGCTAACGCGGTTACGTCCGCTTTCTCGCAACCCATAAACGCGCAAGAACCGATTTCTTTTTCCACACCCGTTTCGGTTGAAAAAGTAACGTTTACGGTTTCAAGTTTTTTGCAGTCGTTAAACGCGTAAGCGCCGATTTTCTCAACGCCGTTCAAAATAATCGACGTTATCGCCGAATTCGCGAACGCTTTTTTATAGATATTATTAACCGTTGCGGGAAAGTTTACGGTTTTAAGATTAGAACAGTTTTCGAACGCCGATTCGCCGATATCCGTAACTTTATCGCCGAGCGTTACGCTATGAAGGTTAGAGCAACCGTTAAACGCGTACATCGGGATTTTGTAATCCGCCGCGGGTTTAACCGTTACTTCGCCGAGCATACGTGGAATATAATAAGTCGTCGCGTCGCCGGAACCGCAAGATTGGCTTATAGCCGCGCCGTCGTCGTATTCTTCCGTGCCGAAAATATAGCCGAAGTTTCTCTCGCCGTCAACCGCTTTGTCCGCCGAAGATTCCGTTTCGTGATCGAAGGCGTCCGCGTTAGCGTTCGCGCCGATAAAGGGAAGCGTTATTTTCTTTAACGACTTCATTCCCGCAAACGCGCCCGCGTCGATTTCTTTCACGGTGTCGGGAACGATTATTTCGGTAAGCGAAGAGTTGCCGTCAAACGACTTAGCCTTAATTCTGCCGATAACGATATTTTCGTCCTTGACGTATTCCGCAACGTCGAGAACGGTCGTTTTGCCGTCGTCCACGTACCCGTAGACGGTGTAATAATCGTCGCCGCTGAATTTTTTGTAATGCAGTCCCGCTTTGTCGCTTTCTTTCACGTCGTCGGTGCAAGCGAAGCAAGTAACCGCGATCACGGCAAGCAGAGCCGCGAGCATAATCTTAACGAATTTTTTCATATTAACTCCTTAGATATCCGTTTTATACCTAATTAGTTTAACATTTATCTTCGCATTTGTCAATAAATAATATTTATTTTGCTTCGAAATCGTGTAAAAATTTAAATTTTTTCGTCAGAGAACGACTTTCCCCTCGAAAAACCCCGTAAAAAAGCCCTCTACGTCCGCTCCGACGCCGTTGAACGCCGCTATAATATCCGACGGCTCGGCGTTTTTGAACGCTAAATTCGCGTAATACTTTTTAAGCCCGTTAAAGAATTTCGCGTCGCCGACGGAAGTTCTCAACGTATCGTACATTATGGCGGACTTAACGTAAGCGACGTTGACGTACTCGTATTCGCTTCCGAACTCGGAAAGACTGCGCACCATTTTCGTATCGACCTTTCCGAAAAGTTTATCGAACACCGTGCAAAAAGTTTTATACGTTCTCTCCGCGCTATCTATTAACGCGGCGCGCGTAAGCCCGTACTCCGAATGATTTTCGTAAAACGCGACGACGGAATATTCCGCAAGTCCTTCGTCTAAAAAGCCGTACTCAACCTCGTTGTTGCCGACTACCGTCTGCCACCATTGGTGCGCCGTTTCGTGAACGACGACTTCGCGATACGCGGACGGCTCTAACGCGTCGGATATCATAACGAGCGCTGGAAATTCCATACCGCCTTGCATAAACTCGGTTTCGACGACGGAATAGCAAGCGTACGGGTACGCTCCGAAAGTCTCGCTAAAATACCGCATCGCCTTTACCGCGGTAAGCAACGACTCTTCCGGCGTTTCGTCGGAATAGTAATAATAACGTATTTCCGTCCCCTCGTAAACGTCCGTCGCGACGTTAAACTTTTCGGACAAAACGAACGCGAACGAACGCGCGTCGTCTATTTTATACTCGTACGTCTTTTTGCCGTCTTGCGCCGCGCTCTTGACTATCTCGCCCGAAGCCGCCACGACGTATTTTTCCGAACAAGTAAGCGTTACGGAATAATCCGAACAATCGCTGAAAAAAGGATCGCCGTCGCAATAATAAACGCATTCGTAAAACGCGCCGTCTTTAATTCCGCAAACTATCGGATAAAAATTCGCGAGATTAACCGCGTCGCGATTTATACCCGTACGCGCGATTACCTCCGCAAGCGTTAAAGTAAACTCCACCGTAACGCTAACGCTCTCGTCGGGATACAGTTCTTCTCTTAACGCCACTTTCAGTATATTTTCGTCCTCGCCGCAAATCTCGTAAGCCGCTTCCCCGCTTTCGTCGCTCACGGCGGTTATGTTTACGTCGCCGTAACTTTTTCCCGACGGATACGCCGCGGACGCGTACGTACCGTTAATCGGCGAATACTTCGCGCCTTTCCTGAACGCGTTGCCGTACAAATTAAATTTAAGTTCGGTAAACGCGTTATCGGTAAAGTTATAAAACGTAACCGTTTCTTTTCCGACGAGAACGTTTCCGTCAAGTTCGCATTCTATATCGTAACTCGTCCTTTCGCTTTTTTCCGCGCAACCGCAAAATAGCGCGACGAACGACAATAACACGCATAAACACAACGCAAGAGATACGATTTTTCTCATAAAAAACCCCGTAATAAAATATGTTTTACAA
Organism: uncultured Christensenella sp.; assembly: GCA_964576995.1. Lineage (GTDB taxonomy): Bacteria > Bacillota > Clostridia > Christensenellales > Borkfalkiaceae > UBA1259. The sequence goes on from CAZNWP010000045.1 coordinate 3,946, forward strand.
TATTTTATTCGGGGCGTTATCTTTTAATAACCTCAAAGGTTTATTTAAGCGAGAAGGTAAGGTATTTCGCGGGGTCTATTTTTTCGCCGTTTTCTATCATTTCAAAGTGCAAGTGCGCGCCGTCTTTATATTCTTGTTTATTGGATAAAGACACTTCGCCGATTTTCGCGCCGCCCTTTACCCATTGTCCCGCGACGACGCAATCGCCGTTTGATAACGAGTTGTAAACGGTTTTAAGTCCGTCGCCGTGGTCGATTACGACGGTAGTGCCGCCGAGCAAAGTCGTTTCTACGCTTTCCACCGTACCGTCCGAGACGGCGTATACGGGCGTACCTTCGGGAGCGAAGAAGTCTACCGCCAAGTGCGCGGTGAAGCGTTTAAGCGTGGAGTTGTACACCATCGTGTCGCCGTATTCCGTTACGGACGTCGCGTCGCCGACGGGCAAGACGTAAGTCTTTTCTTGAATAACGGGATCCGCGGGCGTCGGCGGTTCGGGAATTATCGGATCGGGATTTACCGTCGGTTCGTCTAGTATCGGCGGCGTAACGACGTCGACGACGGGCGGGGTTACGGGGTTGTCTATTTCGACTTTATCTTTGCCGTTTAATAAAACGAGCGTTACGGACAAGCCTATCGCTATCAGGCATAAGCCTAAAATGAAGTACACTGCGTTTTTTCTTAAAAAGCGCAAAAAATTGTTGGTTGGATTTTTCATATATAACTCCTTTAATTGTTTGCGGTAATTATTGCCGTTGCGAAAAAACATATACGCGATTTCAAAAAAATTTTTAATACGCGCCGTAAATAATCGGTAAACCTATTTTAGTCGTATCGCAACTCTCGAACACGTGAACGTTGACGCGCTTTCCGTAAAGGCTCGTTTTATACTTTACTTTCGGAGAGTACCCGTAATAAGATACGCCGTATTCCGTCCGTTCGGTAAAGAGGATTTTTCCGCCGAGCGTTTCGAATATTTCCGCCGCACCGACGCAAGCGTTTTCCGTAAGAGCGCAACTTTCGCCCGCCGCGTTTTTCACGAACGGATATTCGCGCGACGTTACCAAAACGCCGTTTCCGAAAGAGCCGTCGAGAGCGTAAACTTCCACCCTATCCGAAAACGCGTATAAAGACGAGTTCGACGCGGTAAATTTATACGTCGCCGCAAAGACGACTGCCGCCGTAAACGCCAACGCGCTTGCGATAATTCTTTTTAACATAAAAAATACTCCGCGTGTTTTTACGCGAAGTATTGCCCCGTCGTCGGGTTTTTATTCAAGATTTTTTAATTTTAAGAAAAAAAGTTTAAGTTATATATTCGGTTATTCCGCTTTCTCTTATAAGCGTCGTACAGTTGAAGGTTTTAGGCAAATCACCGCTTCGCTTTATCGCGCGGGAGATTGCAGCCTTGTCCGCGTCGACTATTCCGCCGAGCGCGAGGTAGGTTTTAACGGCTTTATCCGCCGCCGCGTTTTGCGCGTGAATTTCGTCTTTTAACGTCGCTTTGATTTTCGTTTCCGCACGGCTTGCATTTATATATATCGCGCGTTGCTCTTTTATCGCTAGCATAACCTCTTCGTCTTTTCCGCCGAGAAGCGAGGCAACCGCGTCCGCCCTTTCCGCGTAATCGGGTATTTCGAGTATATCGTCGTACTTTCCCGAAAAATACAAATCGAATATCCCCGCCGCCATTCTGAACGGATAAATCGACTCGCCCTCTTTTTTAAGTCCGCGCATTTTGCATATTCTCGCCGCGTTGGCAGAGGACGAATAATCGGACAACGCCCCGTCCGCCGCAAGGTTCGCGAGTTCGGAGGTAAGTTTATATTCCGCAAGTCGCGCTTTGCGCTCTCTTCCGTTAACCCGCGTTATTCCGAACGCGCCTATCGTCGCGTTTTTCATTATAGCGTACGCGCGCTTGTCGGGATTGACGTACTTAACGGCGCACGCGATACGGTAATCGGTAAAATCGGTAATCCGCCCCGCAACGCTCGCGTAAACGGCGGCTTCGGCCGTATTATCGATCGCGCTCTCGTCCACGACGACGTACCTCGGCACGCGCGTTTTAACGTATTCCCAACCCTCGCCGTTTTTAAGCAACACGCGCGACGGCACGACTTGTTCCGCGCCGAACGCGTACACGCATAAAATCGCGGGCACGCCTTTTATCATAGCGGCGTAACTTACCGTTCCGAAGTTTTCCGCGTCGAACGCTATAATACATCTTGCGTCCTCGGCAACCGCGACGATTCCGCCCGCGGTTTCTACGGACGGAACGTTCCCGTCCGTTATAAAATTACACACGGAAAAGCCCGCGGCTTTAACCGCGTTACTCGCCGCCGCGCCGAAAACGTCGAAAGATTTTTCCGAATACGTCGCAACGACCTTACCGCCCGCGGCAACCGTTTTAAGCGTTTCCGCCAAAAGACAAATCGCGTTGCCGAACAGAAAGCGCGTAAAAACCGCCGTACCGTTTTTAGCGCGCGCCTCCGTTTCCGCGGAAATTCCGTTAAGTTTTTTAATGACTTCGTTAAACATAATATAGAAAATTTTAAATTAAACGGAAGAAAATGTCAAGCAAAACACGATTTATTACGCAAAATCGAAGTTTTAGCAAAGGAACTTTTAATATGCAAAAGCCCAAAAGAAAACTTTATTTTAGAGTTTTAAAAAAATTGATGAAAATCAAATACAAAAAACCGAATTTTATCTATCTCGGCGAACAATTTTCCGAAGGAGCGATTATTCTTTCTAACCACGAAGGGACCGACGCGCCTATGGCACTTGAAATTTATCACCCCGCGCCGATAAGAATGTGGGGCGCGAGCGAAATGAATTCGGGGCTGAAACAGTTATACAAATACCAAACCCGCGTTTATTATCACGAAAAAAAGCACTGGAATTTGCACTTGGCAAGACTGTTTTGTCTTATCGCAAGTCCGCTTACCAATTTATTTTATAAAGGTTTTAACCTTATTTCTTCTTATAGGGACGGAAGACTTATCAAAACCATAAGAGAAAGCGTTGCCGCCATTCAAGAAGGCTACAACGTCGTTATCTTCCCCGAGGACAGCACCAAAGGCTATTTAGAAGAATTAGAAGGCTTTCACGGCGGTTTTACCCTTTTATGCAAAGCCGCTATGAAAAAAAATATAAACGCGCCCATCTACCTTTCGTATTACAGAAAAAGTGACAACACGTATATTTTCGACAAACCGCTATATTACGCCGACTTGCTCGAACAAGGTTTTTCTAACGAACAAATTCCGCAAATATTATGCAAGCGTTGCAACGAATTAAGGCTCGTAAAATCCGCGGATAGCGAAAACCCCGAAAATCTAAAAAAAGCCGTAAACGAATAATATTTTGATATATACTAAAAGTCCTTCTTTCGCAAGTTACCGAAAGAAGGACTTTTTATCGTTACGATTAAGAAGAAGAGATATTGCCGTCACTGCAAACGATAGTGACAGTGTAGTTGTCGGTGACGTCCGACCAATTAGTCTTTTCTATCGCTCTCCACTGTTTTTTCGTTCCGTCGTACGTTATTTTTTTAAGCGACTCGCAATCGCTAAACGCGCTACCGTTTATTTCGGTTATAGTAGTCGGTATCGTTACGTTTTTCAACTTTTTACAACCTTTAAACGCGCCTTTTTTTATAGACGTTACGTACGCGCCTTCGTATTTTTTAGGAATTTCACATTCAACCATCGTTTTATCGCCCTTAACGCCGCTTAACGCGTAATTTTCCCCCGATTTGGTATAAACCAACGTATAAGACGATTCAGTCGACGTTTTTTCGCTCGAACTACTACAATCTTTTGCAAACGAGCCGCCCGCAAAAACGCTTACAAAAAATACGGCGCACGCTACGATAAACAATATTTTATTTGTCTTTCTCATGACAATTCCCCCCTTAAACTTTCTATTTCTTCTTCGGTCAACGGCGATAACCCTTTACTTACAAAAAGCGTATTCAATCGTTTTATTTTTTCTTCTCGCATATCGCCTAAAATTTTTTTTCTTGCTTTTTTAATAAATATAATATATACGATAAATACGGCGACCGTCGCTATAAATACGCACCACGCAGGCAAAGCCGCTTGTTTTATAAACCAACACAAAAGCGAAGCGACCATACATAAAATGGTTGCGACGAAATTAACCTTAGAAAAGATACTCACCTTTTTATCTTGGTCAACCACTCTTTCTATATCCGACGTAGCGTCTACTTGTTCGCCCCAAAACGTAGGAGTTCCTATACCGAAAGCGTTTGCGGAAAATTCCGTTCCGTCTTTATATTTATATTTCGTCGTATACACGGGTACGTTATATTCTTTTACCTTTTTTACCGTGGCGGTGCCGTTATACGAAAAATCTTTGTTATGGTCACCGGGCAAACGTCTTTTCGCTTCGAATGCGCAAGTCGATATACAGCCGTCTTTACTGCGTTCGATTTCTCCTTCTCCGTAAGAATCGAGTTTGCCTTTTTCAAATTCAGCGTCGTCGTAACTTATTATATCGTTTTTGTTAACCGTTAGAATCGTGCTTGAAAAAACGTTATTGACGTTGCTCTCGGTCAAATCGTTAATTTCGTTTAGCGCCCTAAACTCCGTATAATTGCCGGAATTTACTCCGCTAAACGGGCTCCAATCGGTAACGATTTTAGTTTTGGTTACGTAACTTTTGCCATTACTGCTCAATTCTTTATATTGTACTTTTCTGTCATACCCGATGGTTGCCGAATAAGTTACGTTTACGTCGGCGTTTACTTCTAAAATATTTGCGTATTCGTGCGTCGCGGGCATAAACTCGCTCTCTACCACGTCTACCGGCGACGTTTTGCTCGATACCGCGTAAATATACGCCCTTCTCGCAAACTCTTCGGACGTTAAAGACCTTTTAACGGCAAAACACCCCACTTTGTCTTCTATATCTACTTCCGCGCCGTGTATATGCACTTCGTTTTGCATTACGGTAGGTTTTACGTCTTTTGCGTGTAGCAAAATCGTCGCTCCGCAATGTCTGCACTTTGCCATTTCGTCGGATATAACGTCTACGTCCGACGAACCGCAATTATCGCAGTTAACGGAAATCGGCGTTTTTATTTCGTTCGCCGTTTCTATATTTGCGCCGCCCGCTCCCGCAACCGCCGCCACTTGAACCGCGGGTTTAGAAACTTCCGTTTTAGTCTCGATTTTAGTCTGGGCAACGGGTTCTTCGTCTAAAACCATTTTCGCGCCGCAATCTAAGCACCGCGCAAAATCGTCTTCGATAATCTTAACGTTTGCCGAACCGCATTTTGTGCATACAACGGCGGGTTTTTCGAGCAAAATAAATTTTGCGCCGCAAGCGTTGCACCTACCGAAATCCTCGTCGATAATTTTTAAATTATCCGATCCGCATTTCGGACATAATTGTTTATACATTATGCCTTTCTCCTTATAAAAATTTATTACACAAAAAGCCGCCCCGTAGCGAGAATCCTCGCCGCAAGGCGGCATTTTATACCTTATTTATATAATTAAAATTTAAAAAGAAATTACCGTCTGTCTGTCTGTCTGTCTGTCTG
>CAZNWP010000046.1:0-9205 GCA_964576995.1 uncultured Christensenella sp.
ATTTCTATGTTTATTCGAATATAATCGTTTTTTAGCGCATTTTTTGCGTAAAAACCATTATGACAGATATAATCGTTTTTATTTTCTCTTGACAAAATATAACGTTTGGTGTATACTTAAAGTAGAAATAAATAATTTTAAGGCTAAAATCGTAAACAAAATTACGGTTTTTGATAACAAATGGAGAATTTTATGGATCAACAAGCAATTTCAAGCGATTTGATTCGCGGACATATCGACACGATAATTCTTCACACGTTGCTTGACGGCGATAAATACGCACAACAAATAAGCGACGCGATTTTAAGTAAAAGCGAAAATCAATATTCAATCAATCAAGCAACGTTATACAGTTCGCTAAAACGTCTTGAAAATCTTCATTACGTGCAAACTTATTGGTTCGATGCAAGCGACGGTCGCCGAAAATTCTTTAAAATAACCGATAAAGGCGAAGCCGAAGTCGACAAAAATTTGTCGTCGTGGGCTTTTTCGCGCTTGATTATAGATAAACTTATGGATTATAGCGCGCCTCAAACCGTTTATAATCCCGAAAAAAATAACCTCTCCCCCGAAAAAACGCCCGAAAAAATCGTTTATCAAGTGATTAAAACCGTTAATAACGACGGTTTTAACGCGGTAAATCAAACTGTTGCAGTCGAAAAAAACGAAAACGTTCCCGAAATTAAGGATAATTCTCAACAAAACGTACAAATAAACGCTTCTACGGAAGTTAAAACGGATAATACTGAAAGTACACTCGCAACTACGCCGCAAGAAGAAAAAGAAATTAATTTTAGAAACATTTTATATGGTTTAATTAAGACGACTGTAACTCAAACAGAAGAAAACGAAAAACAAGAAATAGATCAAATCGTTGAAGAAACGGCGGAAAAGCCTAAATTTAACGAGATAATAACCGCGTCCGATTATAATTCGCAAAAGAATAATAATAACGGAAAAATCGACTTCGGCGACTTAACTTTATCCGCCGCTAAAGACGGTTATAAAATCAGAATATCGTCGAAAGATTCCGCTAAACCTTTCGGTAATTTATATAGCAATAAATTGCGATTTTATACCGTATTAACCATGTTTATTCTCGCTATTTTAGAAACGGTATTTTTTGCGACTACCGTTTATAAAAAAGACTTAAATATCGTAGGCGCGATAATTCCCTCCGCGGCTGTGTTTATTTTAGCGGTTGTTTTCGGTGCGATATATTTATCTAATCCGATAAAAACGTCGGCAAAAGAATTAAACTGCGACGGAATTTTAACTTCCGCGATAATCGTCTTTAATTTGTTGCTTATAACGTTCGCGCTAAATTTCCTTTTCGGAACGGATTTTGAGGTTAAAATAAACGTAATAACTTACCTCGTTTTGCCGACCGTCGTTTATTTAGATTTCGTATTGTTTTTCGTTGCGGAATTTTTCTTGTCGAAAATGAATTTTTTCCACGTAAAAAGGCGTTAAACGCCTCTTTTCGCCTTACCTGTCATTCTGAGTCGCACCCGCTTTGACGGGCTAGCGAAGAATCTAAAAAGAATTTTGTCATTTCCACACTCTAAAAACTTTAAGTACAAGCAATTATTTACAACGATAGATTCTTCACGCGTAAGGCTTCGATTGCCCGTTTCAGAATGACATAAGGTAAGATTTTTCGGTATAGTGAAAGTAAGCGAGGCTCAGAATGACGATAAGGTATGAAATTAAAATTCTTTAATTATCCGATTTTCTTCGGTTGTGTTCTTTGCAGAGCATTTGACAGTTGTCAACGTTCGTTTTTCCGCCTTCGCACCACGGCGTTACGTGGTCGGCTTCCATTTCGTTTATCTCGTAATGCGTTTTTTCTCGATGCTCTTTTACGCAATGCGGACATATCCCGCCTTGCCGTTCGTACGCTTGACGTTTTTCGTTGTCCGTAAACGCGCGTATATTCAAAAACTTTTCGTTTCCAGATAATAAGTATTCGTAAACTCCGGAACGTTTCGTTACGTCGTCGTCTTGCATTAGCGCGACGATTTCGTTTTCTAATTCTTGCGGATTATATATTTTGTTCCCGTAAGCGTTATATAATACGCCCCAAGCGAGCCCTTTCATTTCTTTGCGGTATTTCGGGAAAATCGTTTGAACCCACGATATTACCGATTGAAAGTATTGCCATAACGGCGTTGCGTGCGCGTCGTGTTGGTGGATAGCCATATAATCTTCTATTTTGACATGCTCTTTGTCGGCAATCCAAGACAAAACCGTTTCTAAAAAGTCTTGACGGTTTACTTCGCCGTTTAAGTATTTAGAACCGAGTAAATACGCCACGCACCCGTTTTTAGAAAAGTAACGTTTTGCGTCGGATAACCATTCGCCCGTATACACGGCGTTGCGCAATTCTTGCTCTTTTAACTGAACGCCCGCAATATTGATTATCTTAAACCAATCGAGTTTTTCTTTGTCGTTGCCTTTGCAAACGTAAACCATTAAAGGATAATCGAGAATATGCTCTTTCTCCGACTCGGTGAGATTATGATAAAATCTACTGTCGATAGAAAACTCGCCGTTTACGTATTGACAAATGCTTAAAGTGCGTTGTTGCCCGTCTAAGAGTTCAAACTCGTCGTCGGAACTTTGCGCCCAATACATAACGTTAAGCGGAAAGCCTTTTACGACGGTATCGATAACGGCGTTGCGTTGCTTTTCTTTGTAAACGAATTCTCGTTGATAGGCAGGACGAATATTAAGTTTTCCGCCGTAACCTATAACGCCGTTTTCTTGACTGTCGACGTAACCGTTTACCACGTCTCTGATTTTGATTTCTTTCAGTTTAATTTCCATCGTTTTTTCTCCTTATTAAAATTCTAAAATACGGACATTTTCCGTTTACGCACAAATCTCTTTCATCATTTCCTTTTCTAAATTTAATAATTTCAAATTGATTTGGGTTATATTTATCTAAAAAAGTAATGGGAACGCCCATACAACCGTAATAGTCGTAAGGTATATCCGTTACTTTGCTAACTTCAATGGCATCGTAATTATCGTATTTAGGATATTCTTCCGGCGAATATTGTTTATATAAAATTAGTTTTTCGTTACGGCGTGATGTTGGAATGTTCGTATACCAATTTACTGCGGGAACTTTGATATAATTATCATCGGGATTATATCCTTTTGCGATAACGAACTTTCTATTTGCTTCAATCGTGTTTTTATATCGAGTTTTATAAACTAAACTCATATTAAACCCATAACCAGACCATAATTTATTTTCCTTTATTAAAGGAAATATTTCTTTATAAGTAATTGCGTTCATATTACCAAGAATAATAAACTTTTTATCGTATTCTATTAGTTGTGCGACGTATTCGCGAAACAATGAAAACGGCGGATTCGTTACAACTATATCAGATTGTTTTAATAATTCTATACACTCGTCCGATCTAAAATCTCCGTCGCCTTTTAATACGGTTAGAGAATTTTTGCCGTTTTTAAGCAAATATTCTACGTCGGAAAGGTCTACCGCGCCGTCGCCGTTATAATCGTTTACTTCGGTTATTTCTATTTTATACGGTTGTTTTCCGCCTTCCGTTTTAACTATTACGTTTGCGTTGTCGAAAAGCGAAAGTTGTTCCCACGCGACGGGCGAAGTCGCGTAACAAGTGCAAATAAGTTTTTTTAAGCCGAGAAAGTTAAAGTTTATCGCAAAATACTTAAAGAAGTTACTTTCGAACGGATCGTCGCAGTTGCAGAATACCGTTTTATCTTTGAAATATTGTTTATAACGTTTCAGTTCGTTTTCTATATCGACGAGTTGCGTATAAAATTCGTCGTTCTTTGCCGACTTAGCGTTTTGTAGCGAGTTGTTTCTTGCCATTTATAAGTGCTCCTATGTTTTTAGTCGCACCGTTTTAAAATAAAAAAGTGCGCCAACCGAAGTTAGCGCACCAAAAACGCAAAGTCCGGTCGTCGCCAAACAAACTAAATATAAAGGGTTACGATAAAGTATAACACCATTATACGGAATTTGCATTTTGTCAAATTCAGTTACAGTGTTATACCGAAAAAAAGGTATATTTATTCCTTTAAAAAAGAAATGTACCCCTTTTTTAGATATATTTAGTTTGTTTGGCATAAAGAGTATAGCACATAAGAAAAAATATTACAATTATTTTAACAAAAAAACTCGGCTTAATTTTAAGCCGAGAGAGTTTTTTTATCTAAAATTACGGGTTTAAAGATATAAAAGGTAATTTATTTCTTCTTTGGTAAGTTTACGCGTTTCGCCGCGGTTTAAGCCGCTTAGTTTTAAGTCGCCTATTTTTATTCTCTTTAAGAAATCGACGGAATTATTAACCGCTTCGAACATTTTACGTACTTGCCTGTTTTTGCCTTCGGTAATAGTTACGTTAAGGCGCGAACCTTTTTTAGTCGTTTCTATCAAAGATACGTTACATTTTTTGGTTTTTTCGCCGTCTATTACTACGCCCGAACGCAAGATTGCAAGGTCTTTATCCGAGACGGGTTTTTCAGTTTTAACGAGATAGGTTTTGGGAACTTCGTTTTTAGGGTGCGTCAACTTAAAAGCCAAGTCGCCGTCGTTGGTAAAAAGCAAAAGTCCTTCCGAATCGTAGTCGAGTCTCCCCACCGGAAAAACGCGCGGAGTATTTTTAGGTAATAAATCCATAACGGTTTTTCTGTCTTTATCGTCTTTTACCGTGCAAACGTAGCCTTTGGGTTTATTCATTATATAATACTCGAATTTTTTGACGACGTTAATCGGTTTTCCGTCAACGGTGATTTTATCGTTTACGATATCGACTTCTTCGCCGAGAGTACAAGTTTTTCCGTTTTTCTTTACTAAGCCGTCCGATATAAGTTTATCCGCGGCGCGACGAGAACAAACCCCGCTTTCCGCTAAATATTTATTGATTCTCATTAGTATACCTTTATGTTTTATTTACGTCTTAATAAGTGTATAGATTTTTTCGGAAAAAAGCAAGTTATTTTGATAGTAAAAATCAATTTTACCTATTTCTTTATCTTTTTCGGTGTTCTTTTTTACAACGTCGGGATAATCGTAAATTATTTTTAACGATTTATATTCGTCGTCGGTTAAAGGTAATATTACGTCGTTTTTTATATACGCGGGACAAGATTTACCTTTCTCGCAAGGAATAAACGCGACTATATTGTTTTTATCTATAAGTTTATAATTTTTATAATTAGAAAAAGCGTTCTCGATAAGGTTTTGCGAAACGTTCCACATGTCGCTGCAATTTAGCACCACGCAAACGACTTCCGTCCCGTTTCTGCTGCAACTCGTAACGAGGCATCTTCCCGCTTTTTTAGTATATCCCGTTTTAATGCCCGAGCAACCGTCTAAGTTTTTAAGCATTTTGTTTTTATTTATCAACAAGCGTTTATACCCTTTCGTTGTGAAAGGTATTGTTTTTTTCTGTGTGGAAACGATTTCCTTAAATATCGGATTTTTAATCGCGTAACAAGATATTAACGCCAAATCGTAAGCAGTGGTATAATGTTCGTCGTCGTGCAAACCGTGCGGATTTTTAAAATTACTACCGTTTGCGCCTATTCTTTTAGCCGTTTCGTTCATAAGCTGCGCAAAAGCCTCTATCGTATTCGAACAGTAAACGGCGAGAGTTTCCGCGCAGTCGTTGCCAGATCTTAACATAAGTCCGTATAAAAGGTCTTTTACGGTCAATACTTCCCCCGCTTCGAGATATACGCTCGATCCTTCTACGTTGGTTGTTTTCGGCGTAACGGTTACTTCGTCGTTTACGTCGCAATTTTCTATTATCGTTATCGCGGTTAATATTTTCGTCGTACTCGCCATATATTTTTTTTCGCGGGCGCGATTTTCATATAATACTCGTTTAGATTGACTTTCCATTACGATTTCGCTCGTTCCGCCGTAATAGTCGGCAAAAACGTTATCGGCTTTTTTTATTATCGGCGTTAGCAAAAATATAATTAAACAAGATAAAACGGCGAAGAATATTTTATTCGACTTACTCATCGCCGCTATTCTCCGATTGGACGTTAGTTATTAGGTCGGAAAATTTATCTAGTAGCGCGTCGTAGCCCTTTTCCGTAAAAGTTATTAGTTTATAATCCGATTTGTTTGATTTAACCAAAAAGCCGCATGGTTTCATCGAGACGATTGCTCCGTTACCTGCGGAATACGGAAGGTCTGAACCTTTCTTAAAAATATTTATTTTTCCGTATTCCCCGCCGCCCGACAATACGCCGAACGTTACTTTTGATACGGGAATAATCAAATTGCCCTCGTCGTCTTTTATAGGTTTTCCGATTGCCGTGTTTACGTCTACCATTGCACCGAGGTTTTTTAGTGCGGTATCTATTGCACCGTTAATTTTCGTTCTTTCTTTGCTTGATTGCATAAAGGGTTTTCTCCGTTATTATTTTTATTACGCTCGATATTACCGTTAGCGCGTTAAATACAAACTTCGCTTTAAAGTATACGTTAAAGGTTTTTTCGTTTAAATAAACGTTGAAACGGTTGTCGAGTTTGAGATAGGTTTTTTTCAGTGAATAATACCAAGCGATTATATTTTCCGCGTAAGAAGCGACGAACGCGGCGGAGAGCGGCGTTAGTGAATTATTCTCCGAGCCTAATTCGATAACCGTCGTTACGCTTATAAAGTGATAATCCATAAAAGGTTTTATCTTTTCTCGAGCGCCGTATAAACTCTTAAACGGTATTATAAACGCTTTTTTATCGGATACGTGAAAGGCAACGCCTTCTTGTATTTTTTCCGCGTATCCGCCTATTATTTTTATAAAACCGAACAGATATATTCCCGCGTACGCCTTTTTTAAGTCGCTAACGAACAACGCGTTGACGCTTAAAAATACGGGAAATATCAAAAGCACTACACTGAAAAACAATATCAACACTATTTTAATATCGGCAAAATTCGCGTAAATATGCAAAAAGAACCGCGGTTGCGGTTCTGAGGTTATCATTATAAGAACATTAGATTTTATCGAACGCTTCGCCTTGTAGAAAATCGGGAATTTCTTCGTCGTCGATGTCGGGCAAATCAAAGTCGTCTTGAGATTTTATAGTTTTTTTATTTTTCGGCTTATCTATCGCTTCGACGTTATCGTTTTCGCTCGATATATCGGAAGTCGCCGCGCTTTCTTCTTCCGCCGACTCTTCTACGTACACATCCTTTTTATATAAGTAATCGTCCGTATTATCGTCTTTGCCGTGAATAAGTTGTATGCGGTTTATAAGTTCGTCGTAATCGGGCAACTCGTCAAGCGAGGATATTTGAAAGCGTTTCAAAAATTTGTCCGTCGTTCCGAATAAAACGGGTCTGCCTACGGCGTCTTTTCTACCGACGGGCTCGATTACGCCGAGTTCTAACAGTTTTTGTATGGCGTATTCGCTATTGCCTCTTATTTCCTCTAAGTCGATACGCGTTACCGGTTGCTTATACGCGATTATAGCCGCTACTTCTAACATACTTTTAGAAAGTTCGCGTTCTTTAATCGGGTTAAGCACGGACGATACCTCGTCCGCGTACGCAGGATTTGAGCAGAATTGCAGTTTTTTGTTGAATTTTAGCAATTGTATTCCGCTTTCTTCGTTAAACTTTTTTTGTAATTCCGCTACTGCCGCATTTAGTTCTTTTTCGGTTATTTCGAGTTTATCGGTAATATCCGAGATTGCGACTTGCGTTCCTGATACAAATAAGATAGATTCAATTATATTCGTCAATTTCTCCGAGTTCTTCATTTCTGTCGTCCCTTAGCGTTAACGTTATGTCTTCAAATACTCCGTTTTGTTCTACGGTGATGTATTGCAATTTAAGCAGTTCGAGCATCGCTTGAAAAGTCGTTATCAGTTCCGTGCGCGTGTAATAGTGTGGGAACATTTCAAAAAAACTTACGCTTTTTCTATCGAGCAATACAGTTCGTATTTGGTCTACTTTGTCTTTTACGGTAAATACTTCTTTGGGTATTTCTTTTAATACGTTGTCTTGCCGCTTTTTATCGTCTATTCGCATCATCAATTTTGAAAATGCGGATATTAAACCTTCGAGATTAAAGTCGTTGTATACGATTTTTACGTCTCCGACGCTCTTGTCCGGATCTTTGTAAAACCTTAGCACGTTTTCTCTGTCTTTAAGTTTTTCGCTTGCTTCCTTAAATAATTTATATTCTTCGAGTTGGCGTATAAGCGCTTGTTCCGGGTCTTCGTAGTCGTCGGGGAATTCCTCGATCTTTGGAAGAACGGATTTGGATTTTATCTCTAACAGCGTTGCCGCCATATTCAGATAGTCGCTTGCTTTGTCGACGTCGAGCGCTTCGAGCCCGTCCATATATTGTAAAAATTGAGACGTTACTTGCGATACGAATATGTCTTTTATCTCGATTTTCGCTTCTTTTATCAAGTGTAACAACAAGTCGAGCGGACCTTCGAAATTATCGAGTTTCGTTGAATAATCAACGACTGATTCAAATTCTGCCATTAAAAGAATAACCCCCAAAATAACGTTATCGGTTTGCGTATAACTTCGACGACGCTACCTATAATTATAGATAGAACGTCGATTTGCGGAAAATTGATTAAATCCGCGACGAAACTTAATGCAAACAACGCGTATAAAACGTATATTCCTTTATACCTTAAAAAATCGTATACGCCGTTTCTGCGCTTTACGAGCGCGTCTATCGCCATAAATCCGTCTAACGGATATACGGGAATAAGGTTAAAAACGAAAAAGCATAAACTCATAGAAAAGGTAAAAAACAATGCAAGTTGCAATACGGACGTAAAGTAACCGAACTGCGGAATCTTAAACGATAAAATATAAAGCGGATACGCCAAAAACGCAAGTAGGTAATTTGCCGATACGCCAGCTATCGACACGGTAAAACGCCCTTTTTTGTAATTTCTAAAGTTGTCGGGGTTAATCGGAACGGGTTTTGCCCAACCGAAGCCGACGAGGACGAAACAAATAAGTCCCGTTACGTCGAAGTGCGCGAGCGGGTTTAGCGTATATCTGCCCGCGAAACGCGGCGTTTGATCGCCGTTTTTTACGGCAACGAACGCGTGAGCAAATTCATGCAAAGGCAGAACTATTAAAAGCGCGAGGAATTTCGCGATATATTCTAAGATTCTATATACAGACATTGTTTAATTCCCATTATTATATAG
>CAZNWP010000047.1:0-8913 GCA_964576995.1 uncultured Christensenella sp.
GAAATTGACGGCAAAGTTTTTCATAAAAATGCATCCATAGTAACATTTGCACCCCATTTTGAACTTGTATCAAAATTTGAAATTACTCACAAACTTTTGTCGGCAAAAGTTTAAGTAAATATTTTCAGTTGTTTTTTAATTCATTAAACCTTGCCAACCTCGTAGGATTATTTTTAGTTAGTTTTTTTATTGACAGAGATTCAACCTTATCATTAGCAAGTCTTAAATAATTTTCAGTTCCCTGCAGCGATTCTTTAATTTTTTGTAAATGTAATATTTTTTTATCAATTTCTTCGATTGCCGTTTTAAACCTTTCACCTATTTATTTTTATAACACACGCGCAACAAATTATCAGGCGTTTCTTAATCAATGTTTTAATAAACTGACAAAAAAACAAAAAACACACGCATTCGGCGTATGTTTTTATGTTGCAATCCCATTTTTAATACGTGTTTTATATACCTTTATTTTTCAAAGCCGCACCGTCGTGAAAAGCGGTTCCGACCTTTTTACCCATAGTAAAATACGAACGGCTCGCCGCGTCGAACGATATGGGATTGAGTTTTATTAAATCTACGTTACCGTCAGTCAGTACTGCTTCGTCGGCTAACATATTGACTATTTCGCCGTAAACACACTCTTCTTTTTCGTCGATATAATCGAGTTTACATTCGATGGTAAAAGGAAGATTTTCTATTACGGGCGCGTCGACGTTTTCGCTCTTTACCGTCGTAAAACCGCTTTTTTGCATTTTGTCTTTATCCGCGTTTGCGGATACGATACCGACGTAATCGCTCGCAACAAGATTTTTCTCGTCGGCTACCGCCACGGTAAACGCTTTGCGCTCTTTGATATTGGCAAAAGTTTTATGCCCCGCGCTAAGATAAAGTGCGACTTTATTAAAATCGCATATCGTTCCCCACGCCGCATTCATAGCGTCGGGCGTTCCGTCCGAACAATAAGTGCCGATAATAAGCACGGGCATCGGGAACAAATACGGTTGAGGCTTTAAATTCTTTTTCATATATATTCTCCTTAAATTCACCAATTCTTTTTTTCTTTTTTATGGTCGTAGTTGCGTTTGCGCTCTTCCACCATTTTAGCAAACCACTCTACCATATCGGGATTCGAATGAGAAAAGAAGGAACTTTTCTTTCTATCGAGCGAAGCAATTTTTTGCATATCATCGTCGCTTAAAACAAAATCTAACACGTTAAAATTTTCCGACATTTTTTCTTTCCGTACAGACTTAGGAATAACGATAACGTCGCGTTGCATCGCCCATCTAAGCATAACTTGAGCGGACGTTTTATCGTATTTCGCGCCAATCTCGGTTAAAACCGAATCTTCAAACAGACCGTTTCTCCCCTCGCCGAACGGCGCCCACGCCTCGTGCGCGACTCCGTATTTTTTCATCCATTCGTGTGCTTCGGTTTGTTGATTGTGCGGGTGAGTTTCGACTTGATTAACCATCGGCTTTATACGCGCAAAACTGCATATATCGACGAGTCTGTCGGGATAAAAATTGCTTACGCCTATCGCCCTTATTTTGCCCGCTTCGTACAATTCTTCAAGTGCGCGCCACGCGCCGTACACGTCGGAAAAAGGTTGATGCAAGAGAACCAAATCGAGATAATCGGTTTTTAATTTTCTCATTGATTCCGCGACCGACTTTTTAGTCTGCTCGTAACCGTAATGTTCGATCCAAACTTTCGTCGTTAGAAAAATATCTTCACGCGGAACTCCCGACTCCGATATTGCCTCGCCGACTTCCGCTTCATTAAAATAACTCTGCGCCGTATCGATATGGCGATAGCCAACCGAAAGCGCGTCTAAAACGCAACGCTTACACTCAGTTTTATCCACTTGATAAACGCCGTAACCCATTTTAGGTATTTTAACGCCGTTGCTTAATATTACATATTCCAAAAGAAAACCTCCCTTAAACAATTATATAAGTGCATATAAACTAATTAATCGCGCAAACTGTATTTACCGTCTTTACGACTCATCTTACATAAACGTAAGGAGTTTAATATGAAAATTTGTTCTGATTGCAAAAAACCTCTCGATGAGAAATTATCTCTTTCTTGTCCCAATTGCGGTGCGACGATATGTTCGTCTTGCGCGAAAAAATCACAAAAGATATGCCCGTACTGCTATTCCGATTTGGATTATACGGATTAATTTATTTAGCCTGCTTTTCAGCGGACTCTCCTTTTATCTCTATTTTATCGAAATCGTTTTTAATTTTATCAAAAAGTGCGCGTTCGAATTTACCGAGCCCGAATAACTGCGTTCTTTTAGCCTCGCGGAAACCCTTTTTAATAAACGTTTCGAGCGCGGAATATTCTTTTTTTACGTATAAAAGGTAAGCGGTTTTCGCCCTTACCGTTGCGGAAGTATTTACCGCGTTTAAGTATTTTTCTAATTCGTAAGTCAACTCGTCCGCGCGTTCTTCGTTAAAATCGAAAGTGCAAGCGTTATAGAGAGCGTCGGTTTTCACCACGTTCATAACGCTTTTCGGGAAATATTCTTCGAGCGCTAAAAGGCGTTCGGTTACCTTTTTAACGTTATCAAAATCGCCTTTATCGAGATAATAATTATATCTTGCGTTAAGCAAAAGCGCGAAGTTGAAATCGTCCTCCGCAAGTTGCGGCACGTCGAAATAATATTTTTCGTCAACCTCGGACGGAGTTTTACCCGCATATAACTCCGCCTGTACGGATAAAAGCGCGGTTACGACTTTACTCGTATCGTCGTTCTTTTTCAAAGAATACACGAGCGCACCGTCGTTTCTCACGCCGTCCGTCGTCATCGGGAGAGCGTTATAAAAGAAAGTTCCCGCACCCGTCGGCAAAAACATTGCAAGCATAGCGTACGCCCACAAAGGCAAAGACGGAATACACAAGGGAATCACGCCGATAAGCATTGCAAAAAAGGAAAACAACAACGCCGTTGCCGTCATTTTTCTAAGTCTGACGCCGAGATTTTCGGTAGACGTCGGAGTCATTTCGGTATGCCCCGCCGCTTCTAACGGAAGTGTAAAATCGAAAACAGTCTTTTTCCCCACTTTATGCCAAGTGAAAAACCAAACGGAAAACGAAGTCAAAACGAAAGCGTTCTTTTTACCCGAAAGCAAATGCCCGAGTTCGTGCGATAACGTACATAAAAACCCGTCCACGATCGCGCCCGCTATAAGCAAACCGATAATCTTTCCGAAGCCTTCGCCCGTATATCTTACGTTGCACACTTGAGTTACGGTAAAAATCGCCGCAACGGTAAATAAAATAGCCAAAACGTTGTTTATAATATTAGTTCTTCTACTCATAAATTCTCCGTTTTTAATGCAAGAAAACCTTCTAAATTATCCCTTTCGCTTACGGTAAACGTATCGACGTTAAGATAATTCGCAAGTTCGCATAAAATACATATTCCCGATTGAATTATATCCGCTCTTTCGGGTTGTAAACCCTTAATTTTTTTTCGTTCTTCCGCCGTCGTGAGATATAGTCTCTCTTTTAACGCAACGAGGTCTTTCAACCTTAAAACGTAACCGTGCGTTTTATTCGGATCATACTCGCTTAAACTTAACAGCATTGCAGCCGCACTCGTTGCAGTACCGCCGATGCAGTAATAATCCGACTGAGGAACGTTGCCGAAAGCGGAAAGTTTTTTCTTCGCGGTATCCTCTGCCGCCCGATCGTCGTTTAAGCACGCGCGAGTTAGCGTTACCGCGCCTATATCGACGCTCTTGCCGTAAACTCTTTCACCGTTTTTAACCACGGCAATCTCCGTACTTGCGCCGCCTATATCTATTACTCCGCCGTCCTTGCCGTTAAGCGCGCCCACGTATCCCGCACGCGCCTCGTCCTCACCCGACAATATTTCAACGTCTATCCCCGTCTCGCTTTTAAGAAAAGAACAAAACGCTTCGCCGTTATTCGCAAGCCTCACCGCCGCGGTGGCAAAGGCGTAAATTATATCCGCTCTTTCCGCTTTTGCTTTTTCGACGTATCTCGCGACCGCTTTAACGGTTTCGCCTGCGACGATAAAATCTATATTACCCGATTTGTCTTTCGCAGACGCAAGGCGCGTAGTCGTAACGTCTTTATACAAAGTTTTCCCGTTTTCAAATGCCATCAAACGGACGGAATTAGAACCGATATCTATAACGCCGTACTTCATTATTCTCCTAAAGACACGTCGCCGTCGAACTTATAACCGAGTTCGTAAGCGCGCCTTATTATCCAAAACTGTTTTTGACGCGCTTCAAGCGTTTTCGTTTCTTCCTCGGTAAGCGCTTTGTAAATCGCAATTTCTTCTTCTAACTCGTCCAACTTATTTTTTTCTATTCCGATAGATATAAGTTGATAAACTAAAATACAAAGCAAAATAGCGAGAAGCAATACTGCTCCCGCCGTTATCGCAACGATTAACCTTTTAATTTTAGATTCGTTCATTTTCTTTAATCCTTAGCGTTTCTTTTTATTTTTTCCTATAACTAAATTATACGCTTTTTTAGCGCATTTGGCAAGCAATACGTGATAACTTTTCATATACGCGAATATTCCCGTCAATACACCGATCGGCATATACAATCTGAAATCGGGAAATTTTAGCGCGTACGAGACGAACACGTATAAGCACGCGGTCAATACGAACGCCGCAAAATCGGGCAGAACGTTTAATATCCGTGGTTTTATAAATTTCTTTATCGCCGCCGAAGCGGTAAATAAAATTCCGCAAACCGAACCAAGCGCAAAACACGCGACGAATACGTAAAACTGTTTCGCGGTTACGAACATACTACTTAAACAACCGCTTGACGACGGGTTGTTTTTTATAACAATACTTAATCTCGCCGAAAACTCCGTCTGCGGTAAGATTGCCCGTCCCCTTATTATAAGACGTGATTTTTATTTTCTCGCCCGTTATTTTAACGCGTTCGCCCGAAACGGTTAAACTTAACGACTGTTCCGAAAAACCGTCTACCGTTTCAACGCCCGTCATAGAAAGTTTCGTCCTGTTCTCCAATTCAAGTTTTGTTTGTTGCGTAGGATTTTGCATAAAACACCCCCCGCAATATATTTATGCCACAAAAGCGGTAATTATAACAAACTACGATTAATCGGGAAGTTGCATATCCCCGAATTTAATCCATTCTTTTTTGCGCATATACTCGGATATAACGATATTTAACGCGGCGGGAAGAATAAACATAAGCAAAATTATACCGATAACGCCAAGCGCGCCCGATGTATACTTAAACAAATCGAATACGCCGACGAGTCCGCTCGTTCCCATTCCACCGCCAGACGCGCCGCATTTAAGTTTAAATACGCAAGTGGATATCGGACCTAAAACCGCGCTCGTAATAATCATAGGCGTCATTACTACGGGTTTTTTCATTATGTTGGGAATTTGAAGCATACTCGTTCCGAGCCCTTGGGCGATAAGTCCGCTCCACCCGTTTTCTCTGAACGAGGCAACGGCAAAGCCTATCATGTGACTTGCGCAACCGACTGTCGCCGCTCCGCCCGCCAAAAGCATAGCGTCGTAAAGTTCGAAAGCGATTTCGCCTTTACCATATTTACTTATTATCGGAGACGCAACCGCAACCCATATAGCCGCGGAAGAAGTCGGCATCGTCAAAACTATTCCCATAATAACCGAAACGATAATCCCCATAAAGAACGGCGTGGCTTTAGTAGCGAGAGCGATTAAAACGCCTAACTGATCTACGAGCCAAATGAACGGCGCAGCCAAGAACAAACCGATAAACGATAAGCAAAGCGTTCCGATGGGTATTAAAATTATATCGAGTTTGGTTTTCCCCGCGTACGATTGGACGACTTCAACCACGAGCATAGTAACGACGTACGCGCCTATAGGATTACCGGGAGCACCGAGCGTAAGAGAGGTAAAATCACTCGTAACGTTGGGAAACATTCCGGAAACGAAAGAACCGAAAAGAAGTTTATCTGCAAACGCTCCGACCGTCCCCGCCACCGCCGCGGAGAAAACGAGAAGTTTGTTTTTTCCGAGTGCGTGCGCAATTCCGACACCGATTCCCGCGCCCATCAACGATTTAGCGACGTTCGATATAAACGTAAGCGTTTTTCCGACGTAGTTATTTCCTATCCAACCCGCTATCATAGCGAGAATCGTTCCCGCGATAAGCGTAACGAAAAGACCTTGTGCCATCCCCGAAAAAGCGGTTATAAAATACCTTTTCGGAAGCGTTTTAAAGTATTTTTTTACTTTGTCCGTACGTTTTCCGTCGTCTAAAACGGGCTCTTTAAGTTCCGTAAGTTCTACCATAGTGAAAATGCTCCTAAATAATATACTTAATTAAATTATTTCAGTCAATTTATTATCGACTTGATCGCAAGAAGTAAGGTAATATTTTATTCCGTTTTTTACAACTACTTTATCCGACCTTACTTTATCACCGTGAAGATGTCCGTAAACGACGCTATCCACGCCGTATTCCTCGAATAAGTCCGTGTACGCAGTACTTTCTCTTTTCACGTTAAACGGAGGAAAATGCACGAGAACGACGAGTCTGTCCCCGTCGGTCGTCAATCCTTTCGCGGTTTTTAAGGAAAGTTTTAAGCGTTCCGTTTCGCGAAGATAAAGTTTCATATCGTGTTCTTTAAAGTCGGGTGCGCCCGGCACGCTCCAACAACGTGAGCCGCAAATAACCGTATCTCCGAATTTTATCGCGTCGTTTTGAAGCGCGTAAAAATCGGGCGGTAAGGCGTCTCTGACTCTACTTATGGACGACCACCAATAATCGTGATTACCTTTAATGAAAACCTTTTTTCCTTTAAGCGGTATAAGCGTTTCTATATCTTTCACGGCGTCGTCTAAATTCATCGCCCAACTGATATCTCCGCCGATTAAAACAACGTCGTCGTCCGTTACTTTTTCTTGCCAGTCTTTATATATTTTATCGAGGTAACCGACCCAATTGCCGCCGAACACGTCCATAGGTTTATCCGTATTAGTGGAAATATGAAGGTCGCTTATTGCAAAAAATTTCATATATAAATTATACAATAAAAATCCTTTTTTAACAAGCAAATATAACCGTATAAACGTTTCGCGCCGCAAAAAATTTGCGACGCGAAGAAGTTTAGACGTAAATCGAGCGTTTCACACCGCTACGAGAGGTTTTATTCCGGATACATAGGCAGTTCGAAAAAGCCCGCGCATACTTCTTGAGTATATTCTTGACAAGGCGGTATCGGCGTATATCCGTACGACGGAATGAGAAGTTCGACTTCCATCACGATTTTTAATATAATAGACACGCACGCGTCTATCGTAAATCTGTTTTCGGAAGTATACGAGCCTTGAGTGGAAACGAGCGAAACGACCGCTTCCACGTTGAACGGCATTATCGAAGCCGACGGAATATTGAGTATCACGTCTTTAGAAACGGTAATAGTCGAGGTTGCCGCGCCTTCCGTTCCGTTAGCGTCGGTATAAGCAACCGACACGGGAATCGTAATATCACACTTAACCCGCGCCGAATGAGGACGTTCCGCGAGCGGTTCTATAATTAAATTGCTAACCGTTCCCGCTTGAGTAGTGCTTTTCGCGCTAATAAAATTAAGCGGATATGTAGGATTTGCGGGAGTAACACCGCTCAAGTCAAGCATTATTCCCGTCAATTGACTTTGCTGCATACACGCGTCGAAAACCTTTTTCGCTTGAACGCATATTTTCTCGCATAAACCGTTTACGGGATTGCCGTTAATCGGCCCCGGACATTTGTCCGATTGAAAATTACAGAAAAAAGACATCTTTTTATTCTCCTTATTTTTCTTCTATTTCAATATATGCCGTACAATCGCCGTTATGACACAGTAAAGTTTACGCCCGTCGCATAATGCGACGGGCGCGTAGATTTCATGCTATTATTATTTTTTACCGAACAGTTTCCTCATAAACGCGGGAAGTTCTTTTCCCTTTTTTTCTTCTTGCGGTGCGGGTTCGACGAACGTCTGTTGCGGCGCGGGTTGTTGCGGAGCAACGGGTTCTGCTTGCGGTTCAAACGAAGGTTTAACGTCTCTTAATTGTTGAACGTGCAAACCTTGTTGCCCTTGCGTTGCGGATTGATAATCGAACGACGGAGCAAATCCGCCGACAACGCGCGGTTCTTCTTTCACCGTCGCGGTCTGCGCAACGGGTTGAGGTTCCGCCGCTTTAGCCGCAGCGGTTAACGATTCGACGGTTATTTTATCGTCGTCATCGTTGTTCGCGGTAAAGCCCGTCGCGATAACGGTTATCTTAACCTCGTCCACCATAGACTCGTCGATAGTTTCGCCGAATATAATGTTAGCAGACGGATCTATTATACCTTGAACGAGAACTGCCGCCTCGTTGACTTCGGATAAAAGCAAATCTTTGCCGCCGGTTACGTTTAATATAACCGATCTTGCGCCCTCTATCGTCGTTTCGAGAAGCGGGCTCGACACTGCTTGTCTTACCGCCTCAATAACGCGACTCTCGCCTTTTGCCCTGCCGAGTCCCATGTGAGCAAGACCTTGATTTCTCATTACGGTATTAACATCGGCGAAGTCGAGGTTTATAAGAGACGGCGTAGCGATAAGATCCACTATTCCGATTATGCCTTGTTTTAACATATCGTCCGCTACTTTGAACGCGTCGAGAACGCCTATCTGTTGAGGCAAGAACTGCAATAATTTATCGTTAGGTATAATAACGAGCGTATCGACGTACTTTTTAAGATTTGCAACGCCTTTATTCGCGTTTTCATTTCTTACTCTGCCCTCGAAAGAGAAAGGTTTAGTAACGACTGCGACGGTTAAAATACCGAGTTCGCGCGCTATTCTCGCAATTACCGAAGCCGCGCCCGTACCGGTACCGCCGCCCATACC
>CAZNWP010000048.1:0-8883 GCA_964576995.1 uncultured Christensenella sp.
CCTAGTGATTTTGAGGGTAAAAATATTTTACTACACAACCTACATACGAAACAGGAACGGCGCAAAAGTACGAGAACGGAGTTATCGCCGTGGGTAAGTATATATCTTCGTTCGTGGGATATTTTCCCGCAAATGCACCTGAATATCTTGCGCTCGTCATAATAGACGAACCCGTCGGGCAATATTACGGTTCGACCGTAGCCGCGCCGTACGCCAAAGAAATTTTTGAAGGAATAATCAAAGTTAAAAACTTAAAGCCTTGCGAATAACCGCAAGCAAAAGCGAAAGGGGCAAAATAATGATACTTGAAAAACTTATAAACGGAGTGGAAACCGTACGCGTAATCGGCGACGTTTCAGTAGAAATAACCGACGTAACCTCGGACAGTAACACGGTAACGCGCGGCGGGCTTTTTATTTGCATTAAAGGCAGAGATTACGACGGCGTGGCGTTCGTGAAGCAAGCGGAAAATTACGGCGCGGCGGCAATAGTAACCGAAAAACCGATAGAAACCGCTCTCGTTCAAGTCGTCGTAAAGTCGGCGAGAAAGGCAATGAGCGTAATCGCCGCGAATTTTTACGGCAGAGCGTGCGACAGGTTAAAACTTATCGGCGTTACGGGGACGAACGGGAAAACCACGACGACGCATTTTATAACGTCGATTCTCGCTTGTGCGGGAATAAAGTGCGGGCTTATAGGAACGCTCGGTTCTTTTTACGTTGGGAAGTATACGGAGGCAAAGTTGACGACTCCCGACCCCTTGGAATTACATAAAACGTTAAAAGAAATGGAAGAGGCGGGAGTAGATACCGTCGTTACGGAAATATCGGCGCACGCCGCGTATCTCGATAAACTTTACGGGTTGAAGTTCGAAGCGGCGGTATTTACTAATTTTTCTCAAGACCACCTCGATTTTTTCGGCGATATGGAAAACTATCGGAAAGCGAAGATAAAATTCTTTGACGAAAATTACTGTAAGTACGCGGTTATAAACGTCGACGACGAAACGGGAAGAATACTTTCTAACCGCGAAAACGCGATAACGTACGGAATAGAAAATCCCGCGGACGTTTTCGCGATCGACGTAAGAAGAGTACGCGACGGACAGAGGTTCGTGATAAACTTGTTCGATTGCGTCTATAGCGTAGAACTGAATTTAAGCGGCAAGTTTAACGTATATAACGCTCTTGCGGCGGCTACCGCGTGCGCGTTATGCGGGGTTAAGCCGAAAAAAGCAGTGGAAGGGCTCGAAAACTTAAAAGGCGTAAACGGACGAATGGAAAAAATATATGACGGCGATTACTCGGTGTATCTCGATTACGCGCATACCCCCGACGGATTGAAGAACGCTCTGTCCGCGTTAAAACCGATAGCGGAGAAAAGGCTTATATGCGTTTTCGGTTGCGGCGGAAATCGCGACGAGAAAAAGCGTGCCTTAATGGGAGAAATAAGCGGCGAGTACGCGGACTTTACCGTAATAACGAGCGATAATCCGCGTTACGAAGATCCGATGGATATTATATACGAAATAGAAAAAGGGGTGCTTAAAAAAACTAAAAAGTACGTGGCGGTACAAGAACGCGCGGAAGGGATAGCGTACGCGTTAGATTACGCCGAAAAAGGAGACGTCGTTTTAATCGCGGGCAAGGGCGGTGAAAAATATCAGGAAGTTTTCGGTATAAAAACACTATATAACGACAAAGATACGGTAAAGGAAATAACTGAAAAATGTACGCGTTGAAAATTCTTTTGATAGCGGCGGCGTCTTCGTTCGCGTTATCGACGGCGGCGGGATTTATCGCCGTGCCTTTGCTAAAAAGGCTTAAAGCGGGACAACCCGTCCTTAAATACGTTAAAGAGCACAAGGGAAAAGACGGGACGCCGACTATGGGCGGACTGTTTTTTATTCCGGCGGCGGCAATCGTTTTTTTAGCGTTCGGCGGCGGAAAAGGCAGAGTTGCGGCGGTCTCCCTTACGATAGGCGTTGCCTTTATGGCGGTAGGCTTTTTAGACGACTTTTTAAAAATTAAATTAAAACGTAACGAGGGGTTGAAAGCGTATCAAAAAATAATATTCCAAACCGCAATATCCGCGGTGGCGGGAATATTCGCTTATAAAAACGGAATCGACGTTTTTTTCGTGCCTTTTGCTAAAAAGACTGCAAACGCGGGAGTTTTTGCCGCGCCGATAATAGCCTTTGCGTTTATCGCGCTAACCAACGGCGTTAATCTTACGGACGGTCTCGACGGTCTTGCCGCAGGAACGAGCGTTCTTTACCTCGTTTTTTCGATAACGCTCATCGTTGCGGAAAGTGCGACCTTTCCCGAAACGCTCGCCAATCGCGAAGAATACGGGCGCTTAATACTGTTATCCGCGTGCTTAATAGGCGCGACGGCGGGTTTTTTAACGTTTAACGTTTCTCCCGCCAAAGTATTTATGGGAGATACTGGGTCTTTATCTCTCGGCGGATTTATCGGCGCTATAAGCGTGTTCTCTTTTAATACTTTGTTTATTCCGATTTTGGGAATCGTTTTCGTGGTTTCCGTAGTTTCGGTCGTGATTCAAGTTTTATATTATAAAAAAACGAAGAAGCGTGTGTTTTTGATGGCTCCTTTTCATCATCACTTGCAACTGAAAGGGCTTTCCGAGACGCGCGTTTCTTATATTTATCCCGTCGTAACTTGCATAACGGGCGTGCTTTCTGTCATATTCTATTTGTAAAGAAGTATTTCGGGGGATAATATGTACGTAAAAAAACAGAAATTTTTAGTGCTCGGCGCGTCTAAGAGCGGGGTTGCCGCCGCGAAGCGTATTCTCGGCGAAGGCGGAGAGTGTTGCGTGTTCGAAGAGTTGAAAAGCGAAAAGATAACCGCCGCAATAGAGGGACTAAAAAGCCTCGGCGCAAAAATCGTCGTGGAGAACGGTATAGTCGAGGCGATAGATAATTGCGACGTTCTCGTTATAAGTCCGGGCGTTCCGATTAATCACAGAGTTGCGGTTGCCGCGAAGCGCGCGGGTAAGAGAATTACGGGCGAACTCGAATTTGCATTCGAGTCGGCAAATCCCGTTTCCGTAGCAATAACGGGAACGAACGGCAAAACGACTACTTCGTTATTAATTAAATCACTTTTAGATTCCGCGGGGATAAATTCCGAACTCGTCGGCAATATAGGCGTTCCCGTGAGCAGCGTGATAGGAGACGAAAATTCTCGGAAAAGTATATTCGTTACCGAAGTTTCGAGTTTTCAGTTGGAGAGTGTGAATGATTTTAAACCGCACGTATCGTGTGTTCTCAATATATCGCCAGATCATCTAGAGCGTCATTACACGATGGACAACTACGTGTTCTTGAAAAAGAGAATACTTAAAAATCAAAAAGAGAGCGAGTATGCGGTGTTAAACTACGACGACGAAACGGTTAGAAATTTTTATCCCGACGTAAAAGCGAAAGTCGTTTGGGTGTCGGTCGTGAATAAAACTGACGGCGCGTATTTAGAAAACGGAAAATTTTATTATAAGGACGAGTACGTTGCGGAAGCGAGCGATTTTCCTCTCGACGGCGAGCATAACGTTTATAACGCGTTGTTCGCGATAGCGGTTGCAAAAATTATGGGAGCGGACACACAAGCGGTGAGAGACGGACTTAAAAACTTTAAGGGCGTGCCGCATAGAATGCAACTCGTTCTCGAAAAAGACGGCGTGAAGTATTACGACGACTCGAAGTCTACTAATACCGCGGCTTGCATAACCGCGTTAAAAACGTTAAAAACGCCGACGGTACTTATATTGGGCGGAAGCGAAAAAGGGGAAAAGTATGAAGAGTTGTTCGCCGAGATAAAAAAATCGCCCGTCGTTCATACGGTGATAACGGGCGCATCTCGGTTTAATATGGTTGAGGCGGCGTGCAAAATAGGATTTTCCGACTTTACCGTAACGGCGAAATTCGATTACGCGGTTAAAGTGGCGACGGCTTTTGCGAACGAAGGCGATAGCGTGTTATTAAGCCCCGCTTGCGCGAGTTTCGACGAGTTCAAAAATTACGAGGAACGCGGCGCAAGGTTTTTAAAAATAGCGGAGACGTCGGAATGATTGCCGTTCGCGCGTTTAATTTAAGACGGAAAACGAAAGGCGATTTATTTTTGCCAATAGCGGTAACCGCGCTTGCGTTAATCGGAACGGTATTTATCTATTCCGCAAGCAGTTATACGGCGGCTAAAACGTACGGCGATTCGCTTTTTTTCGTTAAAAAACAACTTATCGGCGTAACGCTTGGCGTAGCCGCGATGCTCTTTACCGCTAATTTTAACTATGAAAAACTAAAAAAATTCACTCTTCCCGTCGCTATCGTTGCGATAATCTCGTTAGGTTTGGTTTTCGTTCCTAAAATCGGCGTGGAAAATTACGGTGCGAAACGTTGGATCGGTTTGGGCGCGTTTACTTTTCAACCGTCGGAAATTGCAAAGTTTGCCTTAATTTTATTTTCCGCTACGTACTTTTCGAAAAACCCCGAGCGCGCCAAAACGTTTAAGGGGATACTTCCCGTCTTGTGTTTCGGCGGAACGTTGTGCGTGTTGATAATTATAGAACCCAATATGTCTATAACGGTATGCGTCGCGCTATTAACACTTACGATGGTGTTCGCCGCGGGCGCAAAAATAAAAAGCCTTTTAACTTTGATAGTTCCCGCCGTGTTTATAGCCGTCTTGCTGATACTCGTGGAACCGTATCGGCTTAAACGGCTTGCGGCGTTTATAGATCCGTGGGCGAATCCTAAGGGCGAAGGTTATCAATTATTGCAATCGCTCTACGCGTTAGGTTCGGGCGGTTGGTTCGGAGTCGGATTGTTTTCATCTCGTCAAAAGTATTCGTTTTTGCCGTTCGCGGAGTCGGATTTTATATTGTCGGTAATAGGCGAAGAGACGGGTTTTATCGGCTTAATTTTCTTTTTCGGATTAATAGGTTTTATCATATTTAGAGGATTAAAAGCCGCAGGAAGAGCGAAAGACGTTTTCGGATATCTTCTCGCCGTCGGAATAACGATGATATTCGGTATTCAAGCGGTAATAAACGCTCTCGTCGTAACGGGAAGTATACCGCCTACGGGATTGCCTCTTCCGCTCGTGTCGAGCGGGAACACGTCAATCGTCATTTTTATGGCGGAATTCGGCGTCGTTTACAACGTGTCTAAGAGCGGTTCTTCGACGTTTTAACTTTTTTCGTTTTGCCGCCATAAAATGGTATTGTCGGCGTATCGCGACAACGGGAGAAAGTTATGGGAAAATTGCTTATTGAGGGCGGTAGACGGTTAAGCGGAAAACTAAAAGCGGAACGAGCCAAAAACGCGGTTCTTCCCATACTTGCGGCGACGCTTTTAACGGACGAGACCGTTTTCATAAAAGATTGTCCCAATATATCCGACGTAAAAATAACGGCGAAGATATTAAAATCGCTCGGCGCAACGTGCGAGTTTACGAACGAGGGGTTGTCGGTTAATTGTAAAAACGTAAACGGTTGCGAAGTTCCTTCAACTCTCGCTAAAAGTTTACGCTCGTCCGTGCTTACGGCGGGCGGCCTTCTCGCGAGATTTCGCCGCGCTAAAATACCTTTCCCAGGCGGTTGTAAAATAGGCGAAAGACCGATAGATATGCACTTAAAGGCGTTTAACGCGCTTGGCGCAAAGACTTTTGAAACCGAGGACGGGATAACGGTTGATTGCCCAACTTTTAAGGGCGGCAAAATTATTCTCGACGTTCCGTCGGTGGGGGCGACGGAAAACGCGATAATCGCGGCGGCTTCGGCGGACGGGGAAACTCTTATAGTAAACGCGGCGAAAGAACCCGAGATAACAGATCTCGCCGAATTTATACGTGCTATCGGAGGAAAAGTTTACGGCGCGGGAAGTAAAACTGTTAGAGTCGTCGGAGTGAAAAAATTTCGAGGAACGGAGTATAAACCGATTTTCGACAGGATAGAAGTCGGCACTTACCTCGTCGCGGCGGCGATTACGGGCGGTGAAATCGAGATTTCAGGGGTAAAAAGCGAAAATATTTCTTCTTTAATAGGTAAACTTTGCGATAATAGTTGTAAATTGTCCGTAAAAAATGATATAATATATTTGCGCGGTGGCGTAAGGAGAACTCCGTTCTTCGTGCGGACTGGATACTATCCCGAATTTCCTACGGATATGCAAGCGCAAATGACCGCGCTTGCGGCGACTTCGCTCGGGACGTCCGCCGTGAAAGAAAGCGTTTTTGAAAACCGATTTGCATATACCGAAGAACTTCGCAAAATGGGCGCGAATATATCCGTTCACGGGAGAATTGCAATCGTCAAAGGCGTTAAGCGTTTGTTTGGCGCAAACGTTACTGCAACAGATCTTCGCGGCGGGGCGGCGTTAGTTCTTGCGGGGCTTAACGCGGAAGGTAAAACCGTCGTCGACGGAATATCTCACGTAGAGCGCGGATATTCGCGAATGGACGAAAAACTCCGTTCTCTCGGCGCTGACGTTATAAAATTAGATTAAAATACGGGAAGAAATATATGAAAACAAGAAAAACTTGCGCAATATTAATCGCGGCGGCGTTCGTCGTATCCGCGATTTTGTCGTGTGCTTTGCTCTTTTCCGTCAGACGGGTAGAGGTTAAATTCGTCGTGTCGAACGGCTCCGACGTTGCGGCTATAACCGAAGAATTGGACAAACTTAAAGGCAAGTCGACTTTTACCGTTTCTAAAAACGACGCGGAAGCCTTGCTTGAAAAATATCCGTATTACTTTTTAGCGGAAGAACCCGTGAAACGTTTTCCGAACGTTATCGTGTTGACTGTAAAGGAACGCCGCGAAGTTTATAGATTGACGTACGGCGAGAATATTTATATCTTAGATCAAGACGGATTTCTTTTATCCGTCGAAAAGGATAGACCTCAGAGCCGAGAACTTATAAATATGACTTTCGACGGAATAGAGATAACCGATGCGACGGCGGGTAAGGTGTTGTCGGTTAGCGATAGCGAGACGTTTAACGTGTTCCTCGACGCGGCGAAGAGTGTGGATCTTACGGATAACGTAAAAAGCGTAAAAGTATTATCCGCAACCGAGAGAAAAGAATTTTTCTTCGAGACGTATACGGGCGTTACCGTCGAAATAATGCGTGCCGACGTTTTAGGTAAAGAGCAAACGGTCGCGGCGTTCGAAAGTTATAATAACGTCGTAAACGATTATTTTAAGTGGACAAACTATATTAGGACGAGCGTAACCGACGCCGGTGAAATCGACGTCGATTGGTCCGAAGAAAATATAGGTTAATTATTGGTAATTACGTTTTGCTATAAATAAGAGCGAAACGGTTAAATAAACGGCAGGTGAAAATATGCAAAAGAAACCGATCGCCGTTCTCGACGTCGGATCGTCGAAAATAACGGCGGTTATAGGAGAACGCGGCGTAAACAATACCTTTTTGATTAAGGCGCGAAAAGATTTTTCGTACGACGGCTTTCAAGACGGCGAGTTTTTCGATACGGACGACTTGAAAAAGGTAATCGTATCTTGCGGAAGATATATTCGTTCCGCGGTTAGCGACGCTCCGACGGAAGTGTTCGTTGGTGTTCCGGGCGAGTTTACGCAAGTAACCGTTAAAGACGGGCAAATATCTTTTCCGAAAAAGAAAAGGATAACGGAAAGCGATACGGACGCGTTGTTCGATTCGGCGTTCGTTTTATCGTCGGCTAAAAAAACGCTTATAAACCGTTCCGCGATCGTGTTCGAACTCGACGGATACAGAAGAGTTGCTAATCCCGTCGGTGAAACGAGCGAAGTTCTAAAAGGAAAACTTTCCTTTATAACGTGCGATAACTATTTTATAGAAGCGTTTAAGCCTATCTTAAAGGGCGTTGGCTTTACTTCCTTAGAATTCGTGTCTACCGCGCTCGCCGAGGCGATGTATCTCTTGGATGCGGAAACGCGCGACAGAATAGCGGTTCTTATCGACGTCGGCTATATCACTTCGACGTTCTCTCTCATTCAAGGAGACGGAATACTTTATCAAACGTCTTTTTCGTTCGGCGGAGGTCATATAACGGCGGTAATAACGGATAAACTCGGCGTGTCTTTCGAACAAGCCGAAGCGTTAAAAAGAAAAATCAGTTTAAGCATAGCGGACGGAGGCTCTTACGACGTCGTCGCTTGTGATAACGGCTCGTATTATAATGCGGAAGAAATTCGTTCTTCTATGCGCGACTGTCTCGACGTGTTGTGCGAAAAGATAGAAGAAGCCGCGGATGAATCGGGCTACGTGATACCCGATTACGTTCCTTACGCGATAACGGGCGGAGGAATATCGTTCATTCGCGGAGCGAAGGCGAAACTGTCCGACAGGCTCGGCGTTACGGTAGAAATACTCGCGCCGAAGGTTCCGCTTATGGAAAATTCGGCGGAATCTTCCGTTTTGTCTTTACTTGATTTGACTTTTTGATTAAATATGATAAAATAGATATATCCGCTTATGCGGACTAAAAATAGATTATACTTATAAGTTTTCACGGGAGGAATTAAAACTATGTACGGAAACGATAATTTAAAGGTAAGTTCGGCGGTCATCAAGGTTATGGGCGTCGGCGGCGGCGGATGCAACGCTATTAACAGTATGATAGAGTCCAACATTACGAGCGCGGAATTTATCGCGGTCAATACGGACAACCAAGCGTTACTTTTGTCTAAAGCGGAAAAGTGTTTGCAAATAGGCGCAATGCTTACCAAAGGCTTAGGCGCGGGGAGCGATCCCAACGTCGGCGAAGCGGCGGCGGAAGAAAGTAAAGACGAAATATCCGCTATGCTTCAAGGTACCGATTTGCTTTTTATAGCAGCGGGTATGGGCGGCGGTACCGGTAC
>CAZNWP010000049.1:0-8879 GCA_964576995.1 uncultured Christensenella sp.
GTGATAAAATAGTAATAGATATTTTTGGTTGGTATTTATGGATTACAAAAACTACATTGCGGAAAAACTTAATATCGAAGGGATAGATAAAGACGCGTTGCGTTCTTTTATCGAAATACCGCCCGACAGAGAAATGGGCGACTATGCGTTGCCTTGTTTTAAATTATCGAAAATTTTGAGACAACCTCCCGTGAAAATCGCGGAGAATTTAAAGAGTGTTATGACGACGGACGACGTTATTTCGGAAGTAAACGCCGTCGGCGGCTATCTTAATTTTAAGGTGAATCGCACCGCGTTCGTAGAAAACGTTTTGTCGGAAGTCTTGACTCTCGGCGATAAATATGGTTCGTCCGACATTGGAAACGGGAAGACCGTTTGTATAGATTATTCGTCTATAAATATCGCGAAGCCGTTTCATATCGGGCATTTAAGCACGACGGTTATCGGAAGCGCGCTATGTAAAATATACCGTTTTTCAGGCTATAAAGTCGTGGGGATAAATCACCTCGGCGATTACGGAACGCAATTCGGAAAACTTATCGTCGCGTTTAAGCTGTGGAGTGACGAAGAAAGCGTTAAAAAAGATCGCTTAAAGGAATTGACTCGCATTTACGTTAAATTCCACGAAGAAGCAAAAATAAACCCTTCGCTCGACGACGAGGCGAGACGTTATTTTAAGTTGATAGAAACGGGCGACGAAGAGTCGAACAGGCTTTTCGATTTGTTTAAGAAAATCACGTTAGAAGAAGTCGATAAAATATATAAGCAATTAAACGTCTCTTTCGATTCTTACGCGGGCGAAAGTTTCTATAACGATAAAATGCAGCCCGTAGTCGACGAGTTAAAGGAAAAAGGACTGTTAAAAGCATCGGACGGCGCGTCCATCGTCGATTTGGACGAGTACGATATGCCCCCTTGTCTCATATTGAAGTCGGACGGTTCGTCGCTTTACGCCACGCGCGATATTGCCGCGGCTATTTATCGTAAAAACACTTACGATTTTTATAAGTGCCTTTACGTCGTCGCATATCAACAAAACTTGCATTTTAAACAGTTCTTTAAGGTTTTAGATCTTATGGGTAAACCTTGGGCGAAAGATCTCGTTCACGTTGCATACGGAATGGTGAGTTTAGAGAGCGGTTCTATGAGCACTCGCGAAGGCAAAGTCGTGCTTTTAGAGGACGTTATAAACAAAACCGTCGAAAAAGCCTATAAGGTTATAGAAGAGAAAAACCCGAACTTACAAGATAAAGAGGGGACGGCTCGTGCGGTCGGCACGGGCGCGGTAATTTTTAGCGCGCTTTGCAATAACAAGATTAAAGATATAGTATTCAGTTACGACAGAGTATTGTCTTTCGAAGGCGAAACGTGTCCGTATTTACAATATTCCGTAGCGAGATGTAATAGCGTTATAAACAAGAACTCCGCGCGCGGTAAATTCACCGTCGAGGAAATAACCGACGACGAATACGCGGTCGTAAACGTCTTGTCTAAATTTAAAGAAACTGTGCTTTCCGCGGCGGACAAGTACGAACCCTCCGTGGTAACGCGTTATTGTCTCGATCTCGCTTCCGCGTTCAATAAGTTTTATATAAGCAGTAAAATCGGTTGCGACGACGAGAATTTACGTAACTTCCGTCTTGCCGTTACCGAGTCCGTTAAAATAACGTTGACGAACGCGCTCGCCCTATTGGGTATTCAGACGGTAAAGGAGATGTAATTCGATGATAAACGGTGAAAATAAAGCGGTTATCTTCGATTTGGACGGCACGTTGATAGATTCCGTTCCCGATATTGCGGATAATATAAATTTAATGCTTGAAAAGTTCGGCTATCCGCGCTTATCCGATGACGAAATAAAATCTCACGTCGGACACGGCGCGAGAAAACTCGTTGCCGATTGCATCGGTAAACCTCTTACCGATGAGGAACTCGACGAAAGACTTGCTTTTTATAACGATAAGTATACTAATTCCGGAAGTCCAAAAACCCGTCTTTTCGACGGCGTTAGAGATATGCTCGTAGAACTTAAAAATCGCGGGTATAAACTCGCGATTTTAACGAATAAACCGCAGGAAACGACGGATAACGTCGTGGAAAATTATATGAGCGATTTGGGCTTCGATAAAATAGTCGGTCAGAGCGGTACGGTTAAATGTAAACCAGATAAAACCGCAACTCTTTCTATATTGAAAGAACTAAACGTTAAGACGGATAACGCGTTTTTCGTGGGAGACGGGGACGCTGACGTGCTTACCGCAATTAACTCAAACGTAAAGGGTATCGCCGTTTTATGGGGATATTCGTCTAAAGAAAAACTTCAAAGATTCGGCGCGAATACTTTCGTCGAAAGACCTTTCGAACTTCTCGATATTCTTTTATAAACAAATCAAAGGAGTATTTCTTTGCTTAAACAATATAAAGTCGCGATAATCGGCGGAGGTGCGTCGGGCTTGTTGTGCGCCGCGGAATTGTTCCGCGGGGACGACGCTTTGCGTTGCGATGACGTTCTCGTTTTAGAGAGAAACGACAGAGTAGGAAAAAAACTCGTCGCAACGGGCAATGGTCAAGGCAATTTTTGCAACGCCGACGCGGACGTCAAACATTATTACGGAGAGCGTAATTTTATTTCCGCGTTTTTTAATGATAACGTCGAAAGCGTTGCGGATTATTTTTACCGTCTCGGAATACCGCTTTTTCACGACGAATACGGGCGGTTTTATCCGCTTTCTAAGCAAGCCTCGTCCGCGCTCGACGTTATAAGATGTTTTTTGCAAAGTCGAAAATGCGCGGTTATAACTAACGCTAAAATAAACGACGTAATTAAATGCGGCGATATTTTTCAACTTACAACTGAAAGCGGTGAAAAGTATTTTGCTGAAAACGTCGTACTTGCTTTCGGCGGAAAGGCGGGAGTGCATTTTGGAACAGACGGCTCGTCTTATCGTTTAGCGGAGAATTTCGGGCATAAAGTTACGCCGCTTTCTCCCTCCTTAGTACAGGTGAAAACAGATAAAGGGGCTATTCGCGGCTTGAAAGGCGTTAAAGAACGCGTAAAACTGTTTTTGTACGACGGAAGTAAATACCTCGCTGAATCAATCGGCGATTTGCTTTTCACCGATTACGGTGTTTCCGGTAACGCGGTTTTCGCGTTATCGCCTAAATTATTTCAAACTTCCAATCCGATTTTTTTCGCCGATTTATTACCCGACGTTTCAGTCGGTGAGTTGAAAGATATTCTCGAATACAGAAGCAGTACCGATTATATCGGCGAAGAAGATTTGTTTATCGGCTTGGTAAATAAAAAATTGGGGCAAGCGGTAACGCGTAGTCTTGCGGATAATTCGATAAATACCGCTGCCGAAACGCTTAAAAAATATAAAATCGAAATAAAAGGAACTTTAGGATTCGATACGGCGCAAGTAACTAAGGGCGGAATCGTAACCGACGACGTTAATCCTTTCACAATGCAAAGCAAACTCTGTAAAAACCTTTTTATAACGGGCGAAGCGTTAAACGTTGACGGCGATTGCGGCGGATATAATCTTGCATTCGCGTTCCTTTCCGGAATTAAAGCGGCTAAACACGTTAAATCTTTTTATAAAAATCAACGATAAAATTCCCGATTATCGGGGTTATACTATAATAAATAAGGAGATAAAATATGTCAAAATTAAAACCACTCACTTATGAAATGCTTGAATCGCAGCACTTATCCGTAGTCAGGGAGATAGGTAGATTTATAGGGGTTAAAGCGCCCGCGGCTAAGAAAAAAGATGCTTTAATCAACGAAATTATTGCCATTCAAACGGGCATGCAAGATCCCGACCGTTCGGAATCTAACAGAGGGGCTCCGCCGAAATTTAATATTGATATCTCCGATTTTATGGAGTCCGAAGAGCAAAATAAAGATAAATTCATATCGGTCGAGGACGACTCGGCTAAACGTCCTAAATTAAATAAAAACGAACGTAAAAAAGCGAGAGGCGTTCGCCTTAAAAAAACCGTCGATAACGAAGAGGAAACCTTTGAATTTAAAGATCAAAACGAAAATAACAGGCAAGAGCAAGTTAAAGACGACGGCGAAACCTTTATTGATACGGTGGATAACGCGTGTTCTAACGCCGCTGACTCTCACGACGTTAAAAAAGACGATAAAAACTACGTTCATAGCAACGTTTACGAAGTGGAGGGTGTTTTAGAGCAACACGTTCAAGGTTACGGCTTTTTGCGCGTAAATAATTACGAAAACTCACGCGACGACGCTTACGTATCCATTCAAAACATTAAAAAATACAACCTTCGTCGTGGCGATAAGGTTAAGGCGAAAGTCAGAAAGTCTTCTAAAGAAGGCGATTCCGCCGCGTTGCAAGAGGTAATCTCGATAAACGATCTCGATCCTAAATTGTTCTTAAAACGCAATAATTTCGACGATCTCGTGCCGTATTATCCGACGGAAAGAATTAAACTCGAAACGGACGGAACGGGAGACGATATCGCTATACGTTGTATCGACTTGTTTTCGCCGGTAGGATTTGGACAGAGAGGTCTGATCGTTGCTCCGCCTAAGACGGGTAAAACTACGTTGTTAAAGAAAATCGCCCAGTCGATAGAAAAGAACTATAAAGACGTAAAACTTATAGTTTTGCTTATAGACGAAAGACCCGAAGAGGTAACCGACATTAAGCGCAGCGTATCCGGCGAAGTCGTGTTCTCGACGTTCGACGAGTATATGGGACACCATATAAGAGCGGCGGAACTCGTCGTAAACAGAGCGAAACGGTTAGTCGAAGTCGGACAAAACGTCGTTATATTGATGGATTCTATAACTCGTCTCGCAAGAGCGTACAACAATACTGTGGAATCTTCGGGAAAAACGTTGTCAGGTGGTTTAGATCCGATGGCGATGCAAGGACCGAAGAGATTTTTCGGCGCGGCTCGCAATATCGAAAACGGCGGCAGTTTAACTATTTTATCCACCGCTCTCGTAGACACGGGTAGCAGAATGGACGACGTTATTTACGAAGAGTTCAAAGGAACGGGCAATATGGAAATTCATTTATCTCGCGAACTTTCGGAAAAGCGCATATTCCCCGCGATAGATTTGTATAAATCGGGAACGAGAAAAGACGAATTATTGCTTAATAATGCCGAGCAAGCGGCGGTATATAAACTCAGAAAATTCTTGTCCGAGCGTAACGACGCA
This sequence comes from uncultured Christensenella sp., assembly GCA_964576995.1. Classification (GTDB taxonomy): domain Bacteria; phylum Bacillota; class Clostridia; order Christensenellales; family Borkfalkiaceae; genus UBA1259. The sequence goes on from CAZNWP010000049.1 coordinate 5,207, forward strand.
ACTGACACGTTAATCGGTATGATGGAAAAGTCCAAAAACAACGAAGATTTAATGAAAAAACTCGACGTTTGGCTCAATCTTTACAGAAAATAATTTAAGTAATGATGAAATCGCCAAGAAACAAAACGATAGATTTTCCCTTGTGTGAAGCGGAAAAGTACGAAAAAAGGTGCGTTAAAGCGAATATTTACGACGGAAGAACAAACGTAACCGTTACGGGCGACGCGTTCGTCGTGCTTAGTAAAATCGCGGACAAATCGGTCGACTTGCTTATAGTCGATCCGCCGTATAATCTCGATAAAAACTTCGACGGGAACGTTTTTAAGAAAACCGCGGACAGTAAATACGCGGAATATACGGAAACTTGGATAAAAGCGGTAAAGCCTAAGTTAAAAGATACGGCGAGCGTATACGTTTGTTCGGATTGGAAAAGTTCTATACCGCTCGCGCCCGTTCTCGATAAATATTTTACTCTGCGTAACAGAATTACGTGGGAGCGCGAAAAGGGCAGAGGCGCGAAGTCTAATTGGAAAAATTCGATGGAGGACGTGTTTTTCGCCACCGTCGGCAACGATTATACTTTTAACCTTGACGCGGTTAAACAAAAAAAGAAAGTCGTCGCACCGTATAAAGAAAACGGAAAACCGAAAGATTGGCAAGAGACGGAGGACGGGAAATTCCGAATGACTTGCCCGTCTAATTTTTGGGACGATATATCCGTTCCGTATTGGTCTATGCCGGAAAATACGGCGCACCCGACGCAAAAGCCGGAAAAGTTAATTGCAAAACTTATGCTTGCAAGTTCAAACGTCGGAGATCTCGTGCTCGATATTTTTTCGGGAAGCGGAACGACGGGCGTCGTCGCAAAAAAACTCGGCAGAAATTTTATAGACATAGAGCAAAACCCGTTATATTGCGCTTGGGCGGAATACCGTCTTGAAAAGGCGGAAACGGATAAAGCCATTCAAGGTTATAAAGACGGAGTTTTCCTTGCCAGAAACTCGGAAACTACAAAAAAAGGCAAATAATTTCCCGCTACGTCGCGGGGTTTATAGACAAATCGCGATAAATATGTTAAAATATAATAAAAGCAACGGCGGAAAACCTTTTCGCTTTGTTAATTATAATAAATTAGGAGTCAACTAATGAAACAATCTGTTTATAAAAGGGTAATCATTAAACTTTCGGGCGAAGCGCTTGCAGGTAAAAAGGGTAACGGAATAGACGAACAAACGTTGTCCGACGTCGTAGATCAAATTAAAGAAGTTGCGGAACTCGGCGTTCAGGTCGGCATCATAGTCGGCGCGGGTAACTTTTGGCGCGGCAGACAAGGAACCGAAATGGACAGATCCACCGCGGATCACATGGGAATGCTTGCAACGGTTATCAACGCTCTCGCAATACAAGACGCGTTAGAGAGAAAAGGCGTTCCTACGCGCGTTCAAACCGCGCTCACCATAACGAGAGTCGCAGAGCCTTATATATTAAGAAAGGCTATGTCTCACTTAAATAAGGGCAGAGTCGTTATATTCGCTTGCGGAACGGGCAATCCGTACTTTACCACTGATACCGCGGCGGCTTTGAGAGCGGCGGAAATCAACGCGGACGTTTTATTGCTTGCAAAGAACGTCGACGGCATATACGATTCCGATCCGAAAGTCAATCCCGACGCTAAAAAACTCGAAAGCGTTACTTATAAAGATTATATCGCTCGCGGGCTTCGCGCGATGGATACGACGGCTATCACCATTTGTATGGAAAACAATATTCCCGTTCTCGCGTTCGGGCTCTTTGAAAAGGACGCGTTGAAGCGCACGGTTACGGGCGAGAAAATCGGCACTATAATTAAAAACTAAAAAGGTTCGCGTTACGCGTAACGATTAAAAAATATAAACGTAACAGGAGAAAATATTATGGCAATAGAAAACGAAAAGTTCGAAGAACTTATGATGAACGTAATGGAAAAAACCGATAAAACGTTGTCCGTGCTTAATTCGGAATACGTTTCTATCCGTGCGGGGCGTGCAAATCCGCATATCCTCGATAAAGTTTTGGTAGATTATTACGGAACCCCGACTCCGATAAACCAAGTAGGCAATTTATCGGTAACGGAGGGCAGATGTCTCGTAATTGCTCCGTGGGATTCTTCTATGCTTAAAGTAATAGAAAAACAACTTCTCGCCGAAAATATCGGAATAACCCCGTCAAACGACGGCAAGGTTATAAGACTCGTTTTCCCGATGCTTACCGAAGAGAGACGTAAAGAACTCGTTAAACAAGTGAAAAAACTTGCGGAAGACTCTAAAGTCGCAGCGAGAAACGTTCGCCGCGAAGCGATGGACGCGCTTAAAAAAATGAAAAACGATAAAGAACTTTCCGAGGACGAACACGTCGTTTGCGAAAAGGACGTCGATAAAGTTATCTCGGAAACGGTGGACAAAATCGACAAACTTTGCGCCGACAAAGAAAAAGACATTTTAACCGTTTAATATGCAGGAATCCGAACGCAAAATTCCCGCGCACGTGGGAATAATAATGGACGGCAACGGCAGATGGGCGACGATTAAAGGTAAATCCCGTCCTTACGGACATAGAGCGGGTTCCGCTAACGTCGATAAAATCGTTACGCACGCTTTTAACAGCGGCGTAAAGGTGTTATCGTTATACGCTTTTTCGTCGGAAAACTGGTCGAGACCTAAAGCGGAAGTCGACGAGTTGATGCGTCTTTTAGAACGGTATTTTAAAAAGTTTATCGGCAAAGTCGTCGATAAAAACGTTAAACTCAGCGTAATGGGCGATACGTCAGTTTTATCCGATAAACTCAAAAAAGTGATAGAAAAAGGCGTTAAAGAGTCGGAAAATAATACTGAATTCGTGCTTAATATAGGTTTGAATTACGGCGGTAGACAAGAAATCGTCAGAGCGGTTAAAAATCTTATCGCTAAAAACGAAGAAATCACCGTCGACGGTATATCGAGAGAACTTTATACTTACGATTTCGGCGAGCCCGACTTGATTATAAGGACGGGCGGAGAGTTGCGCCTTTCCAATTTTATGTTATATCAAGGAGCGTACTCGGAATTGTATTTTACCGACGTATTATGGCCGGACTTTAACGAGAAAGAATTTGATAATGCGCTTACAAATTACGGAGAAAGACACCGCCGTTTCGGCGGGGTTTAAGCGCGGGAGGTTTATATGAAAACTAGATCGATATCGAGTGCAGTTTTCGTTGTCGTCGTCGTGGGATTTTTCCTATTAAGACAATTCGTTTACGCGCCGATATTTAACGTTTTATTATGGTTTTTCACTGCTATGGCGACGTTTGAACTCGCGAGAGCGTTGAAAGGTTTTTCCGCCGACGGCAATTTTTACGTAGCCGTCGTTTACGGGGTTTTGTTTACTCCGCTTTATTGCGTGATAGAGTACGTCGTAAAGACTGATTTTACTTGGCTTATTATGCTTGCCTTCGCGCTTCTCGGAGTATTGTATTCGGTCGTTTTGTGCGTTAAAGGCAAGTGTTTCGGTAAATTTGCCGCCACGTTTTTGCCTTACGTTTATCCGACGCTTTTAATGTTTACCGCGCTTCTCGCGGGAGATATGGGTGAACCTAAAGCGTTCCTTGCGTTATTACTTATATTCGTAATATCGCCGTGTGCGGACAGTCTTGCAT
>CAZNWP010000050.1:0-8857 GCA_964576995.1 uncultured Christensenella sp.
GAAAAGGCGAAACGGACGGAGTGTATATTTCCGACGGTGATTTTTATCTCGGCAAGCGTAAGAAGAAAATATCAAACCCGATATTAGACGGCGAACCCTTTTTCGCGGGGCGCGCAGTCTACGCACAGACGGTACGGGCGAGCGAAGATACCGACGTTACCTTGCGATTGGGCGGAAGATTCCATTACGCGGACGTTAGCGTAAACGGGAAACGCGTCGGCGGATTACTCTTTGACGACGAAATAGATTTGAACGGTTATCTCGTAAAAGGAAAGAACGTAATAGAGGTTGCGGCGTATAACGCTTGCCGCAATAAAATGGGACCGTTCCACTATAAACCCGCAGAAGAACCCGTAAGCGTCGCACCGGGGACGTTCGAACTCTTCGGAACGTGGAAAGACGGGAAAAGCGATCAACAAACCGACGAATACCGCTTCGTATATAACTTTATTATATAGGTAAAATATATAAAGAGACCAACGAGGCGGCTGAAAAGGGGTACCCCTTTTCGTTATTTGCCATTTTAGCAAATAACGAAGTACGAAACGTTATAGGCTTTATTACGCAATCGCAAGACGAGCGCGAGTCAACGCGTAAAAGGGTGTACCGAAGAAAGAGATAAGTTATTGTCGTGTCAATCTCCGCCGAAGTCGGCGAGGAGAAAAAGGAATAAAAGCAATTACGGCAATCGCAACGAACAAAGGATATTTCAGGCAAAAAGCCGAAAATATACAAAATTATATTAAAAGGAGGATTGTATGAAAAGAACAATCAAACAAAGGGCAATTTTATTACTTTGCGCCGTAATGTCGGCGTGTATGCTTATTAGCGTGGGGGTTTCTTTCGGTAATAAGGTTATTGCGGCTGAGGGGGGGGCTTCGGGAACTTCCGTTCAACGTAAAGTCGACCTTTACGCGTCGAACGCAAAAGGTGCCTCGAATGTTATTTATTACGATGCAAACAATAACGGTAAAATGGATAGTAAAGAAGAGGCATTCGTGTATACTAACAACGGAAGATTTAACCCTTCGCAAAGTGGCTCGGACGCTGCTTTGTGGTGGACTTCGCCGAGTGACGGAGCGTTGACGATTTCTTCGATAAAGTTTACTCACAATATTGAGAAGGCAAGTGCGGAGAAGGAGGTGCTCGAGTACGACGGCGCTCGTTTCGCGATTTTGAAAGTGGCGGCTGACGGTTCTTTTACCACGTTATTCGATTGGGAGAAGTTAATGGCTACGAAAGATTGCGGTATGAATAGTAGTAAAAGTCATTACGTTGCCACGGCTACGAAGACTATGTCGACCGCTATAGATTTAACTGTCGGCGAAAAAATCGCTATAATCGTTAATAATGGCGGACGTTTTAACAATTCGCTCGATCAAATCGTCGTAGCATCTACGCTTAAATTGAAAGTGGATGAAACCACGACTGAGTATAAATTTACTTCGACTAGCGCGCAAGCGCACTATACCGCATTAGGAAATAGTACTGAATACGCGCTTGGAACGGAAACGACCGCTTATTACTCTTGGGGATCTGCTGACATAACCGCTCCGAAAGTAACGTACAGAAATACCGATAAAACTTCTACATACGATTCTTATAAAGTTCTCGTTGACGATCACGTTTTGATATCGGCAAGCGATATGTCGTCCGGCGATACTCAATTCGTCGGTTGGAAAACGGAGAATAATCTTTACGCCGAGGGAGCGTCGTATGCGGTAACGGGCGACGTAACCTTTGATCCGGTCGTTATAACGCTCAAAATGGAAGAGGGCGCGGGACTTAGGATTTCTACGTCTAACGACGACGCGGGTATAAGATTCAGTTCGACTTATAATTTAAGCGAATTGAAGTCAGGCGAATATAGTTTCGGAACGGTTATTCTTCCCGAAGATCTCATTTCCAACGACGCGCCGCTCGTAAAAGATGCAACTGCGGTAAAAGATATTCCCGCGGTAAATTTCAAAACGGCTGACGACACGATTACGCAAAACGCGGTTATAACGGGAATTCCCGAGAATCAATTTGCTCGTAATTTACAAGCGCGCGGATACGTTACGGTAACGTATAAAGACAGCACAACGAAAACTTTCTATACGGAACTTTCAGACGCGAGAAGCGTTGCTTACGTGGCGTATAGTACTTACGATCAGTTGTCTGAACAATTCGATTTTGCGAATAACGCGCAATTAAAGAACGTCGTAGAAGCGTTTATGATCGCATACGACGTAACGCAAGGAAATTAAAATAAGGAGCATAAAATTATGAAGAAAATTTATCACTCTCCCGAATTTATTACGAAAGATTTTAGCAAAGACGTTATCACGATGTCGCCCGTTTCCGAATATAATGCGTTCGACGACACGTCGGCGTGGGGCGACTCTTGGAATAACTAAAAAACTAATAATGGGAAATATGATTATGGCAACAACTAAGAGAAGAAATTTTATTATATCGCTTATAGGCATAGTAATTCTGTCTTTATGCTTGGCGTTTGCGACTCTCGGCGGAAGTCAAAAGGCTTTCGCCGCCGCAACCGTGAATTATAAAATAGAAATCCACGCGGCAAACGCCGTTGAAGTTAGTGCGACAACCGGTAATCCGTCGTACGTTTATTACGACGCGAATGGAAACGGAACGCACGATTCAACCGAACTGATGATTTATGTTAACAACCGTTTTAATCCGTCGGGTAGTTCGGACGCCGCTTTAATTTGGACGGCTCCCGCAGACGGCACCGTTAGCGCGGTTCAAGACGGGTGCACCATTATAATGAATAGAGGCGGAACGAGAACATCTACGACTCCAGACGGTGTAAGATACGACGTGGTAAAGTTGAAATCCGATTATACTCAAAATTTAGAAGGCGATTATCACGCTAAATGGAAAGCACTCGATTATACGAGCGGGACGCAAACCGACGTGAATTACGCCGAATTGGTAAAAGATATATCCTTAAAGCAAGGTGAAAGCATAGCGGTTGCGATAAACGCAAAAGCGAACAATACTTACGACGAGGCGGTTATCTCCGCAAAGTTCGCGTTCACACCTAAGGATAGCACGACGGCAACGACTTACGAGTTCAACAATTCGTGGTTGACTGCGCATGGCAACGCGATAAAAAATGGCACCTCGTACGCGTTATTTACCGAAGCAACTAATTATTTCGGTTGGGGCGCGCTTATGCAAGCGGAAGATTATTCCGACGTCGTAAAACCGTCCAAAGAAGCGAACGACTTCGAACAAGCCGAAGACTACGAAAGCGCGTATTTTTACGAAGCGAACAAAGTCGTTATGGGGGCGGTAAATCCTTCCTACGTGTACTTCAATTCCGACGGTCTCGAAGCGCACGACACCGCAACTGAGTCTTTCGTTTACACCAATAACAGATTTAATCCATCTAAGTCGTCGGATACGGGCTTATGGTGGACTGCTCCCGCTGACGGTAAAATCTCGATAGCGGAACACGCGTTAATGATCGAATTAAACAGAGCGAAGAGAACGAGTACGAGCCCCGACGGAATACGTTTCGCAGTGATAATAGCGGGCGCTGACGGAAGCATTACTTCGCTTACTCCGAATTTATGGAATCCGTTGCACTATACGGCGAGCACGATGACGAGAGCGTCTATTGATAAAGTTACCGATAAAAAAGTCGCTAAGGGCGATAGACTCGCGGTAATAATTAACTGTGGTACGGCGAGCAACTCTACCTACGACGAAGCGGCGATCGAAGCGAAAATTGCTTTCACTCCGGACGGCGGCACGGCAACGACTTACACGTTCAACAATTCGTGGATAACGGCTCAAGGCAACGCGCTTAACGAAAATACGGAATATCCCTTAAACGGCGAAGCCACTAAATATTTCGGTTGGGGTAAAGTTTATCTCAATAAAAATAGAGAAACGTTCGACGTAAGCAAAGCCTACTCTTTCGGCGCGGTCGAAATGACGAATATGGCGTGGAACGGACAACGTTGGTACGGCAACAGTATTTGCGTCGCGTACCCCGATAAGGTGGCTAAGACGGGTAAATATCCCATAATAAGAGTTCAACCCGACTTCGGTAAAAACGTTGCGGCAACCTTTACTGCGAGCGAAGATTGCGTCGCTTCTATAACGAAATTATACTTGCAAAAGAGTGGCGCGCAGAACATTCGTTCTGCCGACGGCGTGCGTTGGTCTATCGTCTATAAAAAGATAGACGATAACGGCGAAGCGAAATTCTATTCGGTAAACAATCCCGTATGGACGATTCACGAAATAGACAATCGTTACGGCAAAACTATTGCTAAAACGCATACCGACTTCCCCGAAGTTGAAATGAAAAAGAACGAACAACTTATGATCGTTTTCGACAACAACAAGGTAACGGGTTACGACACGATAGCGCTTCAAGTCGATTTGCAATATCGCGGTGCGAGCGGCAAACTCAAAACGTGCAATATCTTGGACGAAGTTCTTCCTAGCGAGACGATGACTTACGAGCATTGGAGTTTTAACTATCTCAAAATGGGACAAGATTATTCCGATACGAAGATAGGCGAGGCGTCCGACGCTACGTTCGAGTCCGTCGGAAATTTCGAGGTTGAAGAACTATCTTACGATTTGTCGGCGGATAAATGGGTTTCTTACGATTATCCCGATATATCCGTTTACTCGAAAGATTATCTCTTCTATCTTAGCCCCGACGAAAACCGTGCGGTTGCGGTTGCGCTTAAAATAGGCAAAGCGGGCAGAATCGCGATTGACGACGACACGTTCGTTCGTTTAGACGAAGCGGGCGCATCCAACGGCGTAAGATTCAGAATCCTTAAAAACGACGAGATTATTTATCCCACTCAAAACGGTTGGAAATACACGAGAAATATAAACAAACAATCCGTTCAGGGTGTTCCCGTTTTAGAGATTGACGAGGACGACGTTATTTACTTCGTCGTTGACTCGTTCGGTAGTTCGTTAAGCGATTTAACCGAGTGCAACTTCGTAGTCCATTTCGCGACCGATAACGAGGATTACACGGAATCTTATATATTCTCGGATTCTTACTCAAACGTAGCGCGCGGCGGTTGGTCTTACTATTCTATCGCTTTCGCAAACGAACCTTATAGCGGCGTGTTTGTCGAGGGCGGATCGGGTTGTTCCTCTTCCGTTGACGCTGGTGTGTTCGTAATAATACCGCTTCTCGCGACTTTTGCGGCGGTTATAATATTCAGAAGAAGGAGGAATTCAAAATGAAACGTATATTAAATAAAATCGCGCTCTTGATTTTAACGGTCGTTATGTCTTTCTCGTCGTTTGCGTGCGTCGGAAGTAAAAGCACCTATACCGTTACGCTCGGCGACAACGGCGACTTGATAACGAATAAGGGCATGGGCTGGAACTTCTGTTATTACAGTAACAGTCTCGTTAAATTCGGCGCAAACTTAACTAGCGGCGATATGCTCGACGATTATCCTTGCGATATAGTATATTTCCGTATCGGTTGGAACTTCATTCAACCCGACAAAGAATTTGCTAAAGTCATGGGTTGGACGGACGAGACTATGAAAGACGCAAACGGTATTTACGTCAAAGAAGAAGAATGTACCGGCGATTATTTCCATTGGGATCTCATAGATCCGATCGTTAAAGAATGGACGAAAGTAGGCAAACGCGTAGCGTTTAGAATAACCGCCAACGACGGTTGGGGACAATGCACTCCGCTTTGGGTTAAAGATGCGGGCGCGAACGGCGTTGAATACGATCCCGTAACCGAAGGTTCTTACGATAAATGTACTGCATACCTTACGTATGAGTGCCCCGAATGTCATAGAGAATTCTACGTCGATCCCGATAGCGATTTGCTCGAAAAAAAAGAAACTGACGAAAATCAAAACGACAAATATAAATGTACTAACTGTAAAGAAGTTTACGATACGGGAAGGACGGACACAAAGTCTGATAATACGCATTACAAAACGGAAGGCGGCAAAATCGTTTATACGTCTAAATCGCAAGAAACGGTCTACAACGGGTTTACCGAAGAGGGTAAAAAGTGGTACGACAGTACTGAAAACGGACACTTTATCGGCAAAGGCAGAAAAACTTGGTGTCCCGATTACGGCGACGAAATCTTCTTGGAGGCTTATAAAAAATTACTCGTTGAAATAAAAGCTAAGTACGGCGACGTATTGGAATTTATCGAAATAGGTTCTTTCGGTACTTGGGGTGAGGGACACTCTAATCGTGCTTTGCCTACTAAAGATTGGGTAACGGAAAAAACGGGAAAAGAAAACGTGTTAAAACATTTTGAGATGTATAAGGACGTTTTCGGCGACGATAATCTCGTTATAGCGGGCGACACGATGGCAGAACGTTTGGAAGTATCCGAACAGATTAAAGAGTACGGGTTCGGTTGTACGGACGACTCCGTTCAAGTCCCCGGTATGAGCGGTTACGCTAACGACGCCATACTTAAACCTCTTTACGACGCGGGATTGGTAACCGCGCTCGAAACGCACCCCGGTGAGATAGCAAGTAATAAATATTACAAAGGCGTAAACGACTGTTGCGCGAGTTACGCAAGGTTGATAGCGAACCCCGACGAGATGAAGGCGTCGGAGTGGACGGATAAGATTTCGAGACGGTTAGGTTACAGATTGACCTTTACGGAAGCGAAGTTGAGTAATTTTGCTTCGGGCAAAACGTTTAGCGTGAATTTATCGCTTAAAAATACGGGCGCGGCGAGATGCGCGCTCAACGGTTATCCCGCGGTTGTCGTATTATCCGAAACGGGTAAAGAAATTTGCAGAGGCGTTTCCGCCTTTAACGTAAAAAATCTTGAAACCGAAATTAATCCCGATAAATTGGACGATCTCATAGCGTCAACCGCATCCGTTAAATTAAACGTGCCGAAAGATTTATCATCTGGTAGATACTCGATATGCGTTTGCGTCGTTGACGACGACGGCGAGGCTGCGTTCAATCTCCCGCTCGACGACGGTTATAATATGCTTTACAGAATTGCGACTTTTGAGGTGAAATAATGGAAGAACAGCCTAAAATGATTAAACGTCCGTTTTATAAGGACTGGAAAATTTACTTGATGTTTTTGCCTGCGGCGGTGGTATTGTTTGTTTTTAACTACATACCGCTTGCGGGGCTCATAACGGCGTTTAAGAAATTCTATCCTCAATTAGGTATGTTCGAAAGCCCGTGGGCAGATCCTTTTTTCAAGAATTTCAGCGCGCTTTTCGGCGAACAATATTTTTGGAATTGCTTGAGAAATACCGTAACGATATCGCTTTTGAGATTGCTTATTTGCTTCCCCGCTCCGATATTGCTCGCGCTTATCTACAACGAATTGTCGGTAGTCAAGAGATTTAAACGCGTTTCGCAGACGATTTTATACTTACCGCACTTTTTAAGTTGGGTCGTTCTCGCGGGTATATTCAAGCAGATATTCAGAGACGATTCTTCGGGTATGATGAACGCGTTGATCGTTTCGTTCGGAGGAACGCCTACGGAGTTTTTAACGAAATCGTCTTTCTACTTACCGTTTATTATACTAAGCGATATGTGGCAAAACGTCGGGTTCGCGTCGATATTGTACCTCGCGGCTATCGCGGGCGTCGATACCGAACAATACGAAGCGGCGAAAGTAGACGGGGCGAACCGCTGGGTAGTAATGGCTAAAATAACTATGCCGGAACTTATTCCCACCATCGTTTTGCAACTTATACTTAACATTTCCAATATCTTAGACGGCGGCTTCGGGCAGATTTACAACACCTACAACGAAAACGTTTACGACGTGGCGGATATCATCGATACGTACGTTTACAGAACGGGTATTACCGAAGGTAAATTTGAAAAAGCAACGGCTCTCGGCTTCTTTAAGTCCGTCGTCGGAATGATTCTCGTTTTGATAACGAATAAGATATCCGATAAACTTACGGGGGAGGGAATTTTCTAATGGAAAAAACGGTAAAAGTTAAAAGAAGTAAAATTAATCGTGCGCACGGCGCGGATTTCGTGTTTATGTTTATTCTCGTCGTTATGTGTCTAACCGTTATAGTACCGTTCTTAAACGTTATCTCTATTTCCTTCTCTTCTCAGAAAGCGTATACGAATAATCCCGCTATGCTTTTCCCGAGAGATATACAATTTGACGCGTATAGGGCGTTATTGGCGGGTATCGGCGTATGGAGATCCTTGGGAATGACGCTGTTCTACGTTATAGCGTTCGTTGCGTTAAGAATAGTTACGTCGCTTTTGGCGGGCTTCGCGTTGTCGAGAAGAAATCTGAAAGGCAAAAGATGGCTTATCGTTTACCTTATGATCCCGACGTTGTTTTCTGGCGGCACCGTGCCGACTTACCTCGTTATATCGTCGTTGGGATTTGTAAACAACTTCCTCGTTTTTATTATCCCCGGTTGCGTTGCCGTATTCCACATACTGCTCGTTAAAACCTATATTCAGGGGTTGCCCGACGCGGTTGAAGAAGCGGCTAAAATAGACGGTGCAAGCGATATTAAAATTTTGTTTTCCGTTTTAGCGCCTATGTGCCTTCCCGTGTTGCTCACGATAGGTATGCTTACCGCAATACAGAAATGGAACGATTGGTGGATGGGCTTTATGTATATCAATTCGCAAAAACTCTATCTCTTGCCGATTCAAAACGTCGTTATGAAATTGACGGGCGAACAGAGTACTGAAGAAATGAGAAAACTCGACATAAGCATGACGGATATCGGCGACAGTTTTAAGATGGCGTCCATAGTGGTAGTTACTCTGCCTATTATGATTATATATCCGTTTATACAAAAATATTTTGAACAAGGTATGAATATCGGCTCGGTTAAGGGTTGAT
>CAZNWP010000051.1:0-8562 GCA_964576995.1 uncultured Christensenella sp.
CTTTTACAGCACCGCTTCCCGATTACTTCGAAAACGTATTGAAAAAAATAAAAAATTAATATAAATTTATAGGAGACATACTATGAAAGAAACGAAGAAAAATTCAAACTTATTAAACCTTATAGCGTTTATATCGCTCGTCATTTTTGCCGCGTTAGAAATTCTTAATATGCTTAAAGGCATAATCGGACTCGGTGCGGTTATTATGAATTTGCTTAATACGATAAAGAACTTAGGCATAATTCTCGTATTCGGCATAACCGCTTGGAACTTCGTCGCTAACAAGAAAAAAGGTTGGAAATGGACATACTGGATTTGTTTGATTATCTTTATTCTCGTAACCATCGGTCTTTGGGTTTTTAATAAATAATTTATGGCAAATCCTTTAGTAGCGATAGTCGGCAGACCTAACGTAGGAAAGTCCACTTTTTTTAATAAAGTCGTCGGCAAAAGATTATCTATCGTAGAAAACTTCCCCGGTGTAACCCGCGACAGGCTTTACGCCGACGCCGAATGGTGCGGTAAGTTTTTTACGCTCGTAGATACGGGCGGACTTGAATTAAAGTCTACCGACGAAATGTGGGCGCACATACAAAAGCAAGCGGAAATAGCGATTGAAACCGCAGACGTGATCATACTTTTCACCGACGCGAAAACTGGGCTTACTTCCGCGGATTACGATGTCGCGGATAAACTCCGCAAGTCGGGAAAGCCCGTAGTTCTCGCCGTAAATAAATTAGATAATTACGATCAAGGCAAACTCTTCGAGTTTTATAACTTAGGACTCGGAGAACCTTTCGGTATATCCGCGGAGCACAGTACGGGCATCGGCGATCTTTTGGATGAAGTTGTATCCTTCTTTAACGATAAAGGCGACGAAAAAGACGACGATTCCGTTAAAATCGCGCTCGTCGGGAAGCCGAACGCGGGCAAGTCGAGTATTTGCAACAAACTTTTAGGCTTCGACAGAACGATCGTATCCGATATAGCGGGTACGACGAGAGACGCCATTGACACGCCGTTTAATTATAATGGTAAAAAGTTTACGCTTATCGACACCGCGGGCGTTAGAAAAAAGAAAAACGTCGAAGAGGATCTCGAGTATTACAGCGTTTTGCGTGCGCTTGGCGCGATACGTCGCGCGGACGTGTCCGTTATCGTTATCGATGCGACGGAAGGTATAACCGAACAAGACGTAAAAATTTGCGGTTACGTTCACGAACAAAATAAACCGTCTGTTATCGTAATGAATAAGTGGGATTTGATCGAAAAAGATACTCACACAGTCGAAAAGTTTAACGCGGACTTAGCGGAAAATCTTAAATTTATGGACTATTTAGTCAGCGTTTACGTTTCCGCAAAATCGGGGCAAAGGACGGAAAAAATCCTTTCTCTCGTAGAGGACGTATACGACAACGCAAGAAAACGCGTCTCGACGGGACAACTTAACGACCTTATTTTCGACGCGGTAAGAGCAAACGAACCGCCGTCGGTAAACGGAAAACGTTTGAAAATCAATTACTGTACTCAAACGGGTGTAACCCCGCCGACGTTTACGCTATTCGTCAACGAAGCGGCTTTAATGCACTTTTCTTATAAACGTTATTTAGAAAACTGTATTCGCAACGCTTACGGATTTGCGGGAACTCCGATATATATCGGTACGCGAGAAAAAGAAAGAGACGAGTTTTAATAATATGAATTACAAAATTTTGCTTGCGATTTTCGCCGTCTGTTGTTATTTTATCGGAAACGTGAACTTCGCTTTGATAATTTCAAAATTAAAACATAAAGATATACGCAAAATGGGTAGCGGAAATCCGGGGACTCTCAATATGAGCAGAAACCTCGGAATGAAAATCGGTATACTCACTTTCGTTCTCGATATATTAAAGGGCGCGATACCTTCTCTCGTCGCGTATCTTGCGTTCCTTAAATATAATTTTGGCGAAACCGCGTTTTGCGTTTCAGATTTCGCTATGTATACGTGCGGACTTTGCGTTATTTTAGGACATATTTTTCCAGTCTTCCTCGGGTTTAAGGGTGGCAAGGGAATTGCCTCGTCCGTCGGTATTTGCATCGTTTGCACTGCGGTACACGGCGTTTGGGTTTTACTCGCGATTTTTTCCGTCGTTGCGGCAATCGTTTTTATTTATCGTACGGAATTCGGTGGAATGGGTTCGTTTATCGCGATAACGCCGCCTTTAATATTCAGCGCGGTTTATCTTTACGTAAAGTACGGGGCGAACAACGCGGAAACGCCGTATTTATTGGCGGCAAACGCGTGCATATTTATGATTTTCTTTCTAACTTGGTTCGCGCACAGAAAAAACATTTGCAGAATGTTGTCGGGGACGGAACATCCGACTTCGATAAAAGGAATGATGGCAAAATCAAAGGCGAAGAAAAACGACTCCGTCTCTTAATTTTATTATAAGTTTAAGTTAAAAGATTGCAAGATATTTTCTTGCAATTTTTTTGTTTGAAAACGATAAAAATTTCAAATTACAATTGCGCTCTGCCTAAGAGATAATCGACGGAAACGTCGAAAATATCGGCGATTGCAACCAGCGTTTCGAGCGACGGTTCGGAAGTTCCGTTTTCGTATCTAATGTAAGACGGCTGTTTGATTTTTAATAATTGAGCCATTTGAGACTGTGTGTAACCGTAGTTTTTACGCTCTTCTCTTAGTTTTTTTTGAAAAATTTCCATAAACAACCTCTTTTTTATTGACTATTATAACAATTTGCTATATAATATATTAAAAATATAGCAGTTTGCTATAAAAATTAATTAAGGAAGGTATTATAAATGGCAAAAGAGACGAAAAGTATTTCAATCGTTCCGAGTGAGGAACAAGATACTATCGAGTTGTGGCAAAAATTCGGGTGGGAATTGGTAAGTTCGCAAGAAATATTTAATCGCGACTCGCATTTAGAACAATCCGGCGACAGCGTAAATTCTGTTACTACAACGACAAACTACGTTAAACTCGTATTTGCGAGGGATAAAGAAATGAAAAACTATTCGGAAATAGTCGATTTAGAAAATCGCTTCAACGATGTATCGTTTCCGATTAGAAATAGTGCGAAACCGTTGTTTATCTTGGGTGCAGTAGGAGGTATTGCGGGTGTTGGTCTTATGTCTGAAAAACCCGTTATTGGTATTCCGCTACTTATTATCGGTATAGCCGTTTTGATTTTAGGATTTGTTAAAAAGTCCAAAAACAATAAAATATATAACGCCGAATATTCAGCAGCGATTGCCAAACGACGCGAAATATTAGAAGAAGTTTCTAAATATTGTTAAACATTTTTACGGTTAAATAAGTGAAAATAATATTATCGATTTACAACGTTTTCATAAAGCGTGAAAATCTCTCATATACTACTTACGTAATATGTGGGAGGTTTTTTTATGGAAAAGTACGATATTTATAACGATATATCGGCAAGGACGGGTGGGGAGATATTCGTCGGAGTCGTCGGTCCCGTAAGAACGGGTAAATCGACTTTTATAACGAAATTTATGGAAAACTTCGTTATACCGAATATCGGCAATAAACTTCAAAAACAAATCGCGACGGACGAAATGCCGCAATCCGCGGACGGGAAAACCGTTATGACGACTCAACCGAAGTTTATACCCGCGAACGCCGTTAAGGTGCAATTTAAAAACAAAACGTCCGCGAACGTAAGACTCGTCGACTGCGTCGGATATTTCGTCGACGGCGCGACGGGCTTAGAAGAAGGCGAGAAACCGAGAATGGTTAAAACGCCTTGGAGCGAAGAGGAAATTCCGTTCGAGAAAGCGGCGGAAATTGGCACGGAAAAGGTTATTAAAGAATACTCTACGATAGGTATTATGGTAACGACGGACGGTTCGTTTGGAGAGATTCCGCGCGCTAATTATATTAAAGCGGAAGAAAAAGCGGTAAAACAACTTAAAAAATGCGGTAAACCTTTCGTTATCGTGGTAAACTCGTCAAATCCCGATTCCGAAAACGCTATGGAAATAGCGAGTGAACTCGAAGAGAAGTTCGGCGTAACCGCGGTTTGCGCGAACGTACTTGACTTGAACGCGGCGAAAATCGGCGAGATAATGGAGAAAGTTTTGACGGAATTTCCGTTATACTCCTTTAACGTGGATATTCCCGAGTGGCTTCGCGTATTACCTGAGGACAATATTATTATATCTACTTTATTAAAAAGGGTTAAAGAAGTATCGACGGATATGTGTAAAATGTGCGATTACACGGCGTTTAACAACGCTTTTTCCGACGACGAATATTTCGAATCTGCGGAAACGAGCGAAATAAGACTCGGCGACGGCGTATCCGATTATAAAGTTAATTGCAAAAACGGACTTTTTTATAAAGTGCTGTCCGAAGAGTGCGGTGAAGAAATTAACGACGATTATCATCTGATGTCGTATATAAAAACTTTTTCCGATTGCAAAAAGAAATATACGAAGATAAAAGACGCTCTTTCGGAAGCTGAAAACGGCGGGTACGGTATAGTAATGCCGACTATCGAAGAAATGAATCTCGAAGAGCCCGTACTCGTTAAGCAGGGCGGCAGATACGGCGTCAAACTTAAAGCGTCCGCGCCCAGTTTACATATAATGAAAGTAGACGTATCGACCGAAGTTGCGCCGACCGTTGGAACGGAAAAACAAGGCGAAGATCTCGTTAATTTTATTATGAACAAATACGAAGATAATCCGTCGGGCATTTGGGATACGAACCTTTTAGGAAAATCGCTTCAAGATCTCGTCGGCGAGGGGGTTGCCGGTAAAATCTCCGCGATGCCAAAAGACGCGCAAAACAAGATGCGTAAAACCGCAACGCGTATCGTAAACGAAAATAAGGGCGGACTAATTTGCATTTTGTTATAACGAAAAATTTTTTTAAAACTTGCGATAATCTCTTGACAAAGCGCGTTTAACGTGGTATATTAGTAATCGCTAATATAGATAACGCGAGGGAGTTATGGAAAGTTGCATAAAAGGAAGTCATGAGAAAATACGCGAAAAACTATCCGGATCGGGTGAGTATACTCAAAGCGTTAAAGAGGTAAGTGAGATTTTTTCTTTGCTCGGAGAACCGTCAAGGGTAAAAATTCTTCTTGCGCTTATGGAAGGCGAATTATGCGTTTATCATATTTGCGAGATAACAGGCGGAAAACAGTCCGCGGTATCTCAGCATTTGAGAAAGTTAAAGGATAAAAACGTTATAAAATCGAGAAAAGAAAGCAATCAAGTGTTGTATTCGGTAGCCGACGAACATATCGTTTCTATCATAAAAAACGCTCTCAATCACAAAGGTTGCAAATTCGATTGAGCGTTAAAGTACGAATCTAATCACGTTTCAAGGCAATAGCGATATTGCCTTAAAACAAGACAGAAATATTAGTATATAATAATATAATCATTTACAAAAGGAGTTTTTATGGAAAAACACGTAAACTGCGATTGCGAAGAATGTAGAAACGACGACGGACTGTCTTGCGGTTGCGCCGCTTGCGCGAGAAAAAAGAAAAGCGCGCCGTCCGCGACGTTTTGGAACGAACACGGTCTTGATGTTTGTAAAATTGCGTTTTCCGCGCTTTTACTTCTCGTTTCTGTGCTATTTATAAAAAATAATACGGCAAACTTAATAATTTGCGCCGTCGCTTATGCGGTATGTGCTTACGAAATCGTCGTGAATTGCGTCAGGGGAATAATCGCAAAAGATTTTCTCGACGAAAACACGTTAATGTTTATAGCGTCGATAACCGCCTTTTGTCTCGGTGAGTTTTCAGAGGGCGTCCTCATCGTTTTGCTGTACTCGCTCGGAGAGTTGCTCGAAGAAGCGGCAACCGATAATTCACGTAAAAAAATTGCGGGGTTGTCTAAACTTAAATGCGAGACGGCTCGTTTGATAACTAAAGCGGGATTCGTCGACGTCCCGCCCGAAAACGTGGAAGTCGGCAGCCTTATCGAGGTTCGTAGAGGCGACGGCGTTCCGATTGACGGAATACTTTTAGGCGCGAATTGCGAGTTCGATATGAAAGCGATAACGGGCGAGAGTAAACCCTATTCCGTTTTAAACGGTGAAAACGTTTATAGCGGCGCGGTTAATCTCGGCGACGCCGCCGTTATTAAAACGACGAAAGCGTATAGCGACAGTACGGTCGAGAGGATTATTTCTATGGTGGAGGGCGCGAACGCTAAAAAGGCTAAAAGTCAGAAGTTTATAACTTCGTTTGCTAAAATTTATACTCCGCTCGTCGTTTTAGCCGCAGTCTTAGTCGCTTTTATTCCTCCGATTTTCGACGGCTTTAACTTCGTTAAATGGATATATAAGGCTTTGTCCTTTCTCGTAATATCTTGCCCGTGCGCTCTCGTTATATCCGTACCTCTCGGGTTTTTTACGGGGATAGGCTCGCTTGCTAAACGAGGTGTTCTCGTTAAAGGCAGTAACTGCGTGGACGCTCTTTCACAAGTAAACGTTGCGGCTTTCGATAAAACGGGAACGCTTACTAAAGGTGAGTTTTCCGTGGATAAAATAACGGTTTACGGTAATTATTCCGAAAGAGATTTGCTTCGGTACGTAGCCGCCGTAGAAAGTAAATCCGCACACCCGATAGCGAACGCGATATGTTCGCGCGTAGACGATAAACCCGTAGCGGAGAACGTTCGCGAAATAGCGGGTAAAGGGCTGACGGGCGAGGTCGAAGGCTTAAAAGTCGTGATCGGAAACGCCAAACTTATGTCCGATAACGGCGTAGAAATAACGGAAGAGGTATATGCGGGTACGATCGTTTTTGCGGAGATAAACGGCGTTTTTGAGGGGAAGATTTACGTTTGCGATACGGTAAAGCCCGAAGCAAAAACAACCTTAGACGAATTAAAAAGACTCGGAATGAAAACGGTAATGATATCGGGAGATAACGCAAGCGTTTGCGCTTTCGTCGGAAAAACGGTCGGAGCGGACGAAGTGCACTCGCAATTATTACCCGAAGAAAAAACGGAAAGATTAAAGCGTTTGAGAGTTTCGCCTAACGATAAAGTCCTTTTTGCCGGAGACGGCATAAACGACGCCCCGAGTTTGGCTTTGTCGGACGCGGGCGTGGCGATGGGCGCGCTCGGTAGCGAAATCGCAGTTGAAAGCGCGGACGTCGTAATTATGGACGACGATTTATCTAAGATCCCATATGCGATTAAAAAGGCGAAAAAGGTTAAGAGAAAAGTAACGGAAAATATCGTCGGTTCGCTCGCGATTAAACTTGCCGTAATGGTTTTAAGCGTCGTCGTGTCTTTGCCCGTTTGGGTGGCAATGTTTGCGGACGTAGGCGTTATGCTTCTTGCAGTATTAAACGCTTTATCGGCGGGGAGAAGTTAGTAAAATAATTTCCGCGCGGCGCATTTTTGCGCCGCGCGGTAAAATTTATATTTGGGTTTTCGTTATACGTTAAACTTAAATAAAACGACGTCGCCGTCTTGAAATACGTAATCTTTGCCTTCCGATCTGACTTTGCCTTTTTCTTTAGCGGCGTTAAAAGAACCGAGTTCCACGAGTACGTCGTAATCGACTATCTCCGCGCGGATAAAGCCTTTTTCAAAATCGGAGTGGATTTTACCTGCCGCTTGCGGTGCTTTCGTGCCTTTTTCGATTGTCCAAGCGCGAACTTCTTTTTCTCCCGCGGTGAGATAACTTATAAGACCGAGGAGTCTATACGACGTTTTAATTAACTTATCGAGTCCGCTTTCTTTTACGCCGAGTTCATCTAAAAACATTTGCTTTTCGTCGTCGGGGAGAGAGCAAAGTTCTTCTTCAGTTTTCGCGCAAATAACCATATATTCGGCATTTTCGTATTTTGCGTAGTCGATAACTTGTTTCGCAAGGGGAATATCTTCGTCGACTTTGCCCATATCGTCTTCGGCCACGTTGGCAGTATAGATGACGGGTTTATCGGTAAGAAGAAATAAACTTTTAAGGTACTCTTTTTCTTCTTCGTTGCAAGCGAGTGTCCTCGCCGGTTTAAGTTCTTCTAAGTGTACGTAAAGACGCGTTAAAAAGTCCGTTTCGATTTTGTACTTTTTATCGCCCGTCTTAATTAAACTTTGCGTTTTGTCGAGTTTCTTTTTTACCGTTTCCATATCCGCGAAAATCAATTCGAGATTTATCGTCTCGATATCGCGAACGGGGTTTACCGTATCTTCTACGTGCGTAACGTTTTCGTTTTCGAAACATCTGACGACGTGAACGATTGCGTCCGTCTCGCGAATGTTGGCAAGGAATTTATTGCCGAGCCCTTCGCCGCGCGACGCGCCTTTAACGAGTCCCGCGATGTCGACGAATTCGACGACGGCGGGAGTGATTTTTTTCGTGTTGTACATTTTGCCTAAGACGTCGAGCCTTTTATCCGGCACCGCCACCACGCCGACGTTCGGCTCGATCGTGCAGAAAGGGTAATTGGCGCATTCCGCGCCCGCTTTAGTGATTGCGTTAAAAAGAGTTGATTTGCCTACGTTGGGAAGTCCAACAACGCCTAATTTCATTTTTTGTCGTCTCCGTAA
>CAZNWP010000052.1:0-8547 GCA_964576995.1 uncultured Christensenella sp.
ATATATAATTTAAATATGAAGAAAGAAGAAATCAACAAAAAAACACGAGAAGTATATGAATTTACGGCAGAATATTTAAAAAACAACGGTTTTCCCCCATCGGTAAGAGAAATTTGCGCGAAGTTAAACATTAAGTCCACCGCGACCGCTTACGCTTATATAGAAAGATTAAAAGACAAAGGGCTTATAGACAAGTGCCCGCAAAAAAAACGTGCAATCAAGTTACCTCAAGCGACAAACAGTATAGACGTAAACTCTATTCCCCTCGTCGGAGTTATTCGAGCGGGCGAACCTATTTACGCCGTGGAAAATTTAGAAGGTTATTACCCCTTACCACCCGACTTTAACGTAAGCGGAGAATGTTTCGCATTAAGAGTAAAAGGCGACAGTATGATAAACGCGGGCATATACGATAGAGACGTAATTATCGTTAAAAAACAAAATACCGCGGAAAACGGAGAAATAGTCGTTGCATTAACAGAGGACGGCGCAACGGTTAAAAGATTGTTTATAGAAAAAACTCGCATCGTTCTCCACCCTGAAAACGACGCGATGACAGACTTAGTATATACCGACGTTGAAATTCTCGGAACCGTAAAAGGTCTTTACAGAAAATTCTGATTTATCACTTTTTATATTTTCATATTTTTTAACGCAATTTTGCAATGTTCGTAAGTTAAACCGCCTTGAAGATAACCGATATAAGGCGGTCTGATCGGTGCGTCGGCAGACAATTCTATAGACGCGCCTTGAACGAAACACCCCGCAGCCATTACGACTTCGTCTTCATATCCCGGCATTTCACACGGCTCTACGGAAGCGAAACTGTCGACGGGCGAATTTTCTTGTATCGTTTGGATAAAAGAAACGAGTTTTTCTTTATCGTTGAATTTTACCGACGTTATTATATCGTTCGGAATTTCATATTTACGCGGAAGCGAATCGAACCCCGCTTCGGATAATACGCTTGAAAAAAGCATTGCACCCTTTAACGCCTCTTTCACGACGTGCGGAGCTAAGAATAAACCTTGATAAAAATATTGATAACCGTTAAAATAGGAACCAACTTCGTTACTTATAGACGGTGCGGTTAAACGGTTTTTTACCATATCGACGTAAATTTTATCGCCCGCTACGTAACCTCCTGTCGGGGCGATTCCTCCACCGGGGTTTTTTATCATAGAACCCGCAACGAGATTAACGCCGACGTTGGTAGGCTCTCTTTTGTCGACGAATTCTCCGTAACAATTGTCAACCATAATACAACCACCGAAACCACAATCGTTTCTAACGAACTTAACTATTGATTCTATCTGACGTAAAGATAACGCGTTTCGCCAAGCATAACCGCGAGATCTTTGTAAATACACCATTTTTATTTTATCGTTTGAGTTGATAGCGTTTTTAATTGCTTGTCTATTAAATTCTCCGTCAACCAATTCTACGGATTGAAAATCGACTCCGTAATCTTTTAGCGAACCGACGTTTTCTCCGCGAATAATATCGAATAAAGTATCGTACGGTTCACCCGTTATACTTAAAAAGCAATCGCCCGAGCGCAAAATACCCAATAAACAAATAGCCAAAGCGTGAGTACCCGAAACGATTGACGGCGAACAAATCGCGCTTTCGGAATTGAAAATCGACGCAAATAAATTATTTAACGTGTCTCTACCGTCGTCTCCGTATCCGTACCCCGTACTTCCCGAAAAATGTCTAAGAGCAACTTTATTTTTCTTGAAAGCGTTTAATACTTTCTCTTGATTATAAAGACAAATGTCGTCTAAGCGGTCAAAAGCACTTTTTAATTCTTCTTCACATTTTTTAATTATTTCTTCGTTAATCATAGTTCGTTTACAATCCTTTTTGCCAAATCACGTTTATTTCCGTTATCTAAATACTTGAGCCCCAATAACTTCTTAAAAAAAGTTATCTGACGTTTGGCGTAATGATGAGTGTTTAATTTTATTTTTACAATTGCTTCAGATAAAGAACAATCTCCGCAAAGATAAGCGTAAATCTCTTTATAGCCTATGCCTTGCATACATTGCATTTTATCGTCAACACCCGCCTTAACGAGGTTTTCAACTTCTCCGACGAGCCCGTTTTCTATCATCAAATCTACTCTTTTATCAATTCTACGATACAATTCTTCTCTCGGCATATTTATCGAATACGCGCGATAATCGTATAAAGGAACGCAACTGTCGACGATATCAGATTTTTTTATTCCGTTTTCATAAATTTCAAGAGCGCGGATAACTCTCTTTAAGTCGTTATAATGAATTTTTTCCGCAGACTTAGGATCTTTTTCTTTTAGTATTTCGTAGACGCGCTCGCACCCGTACTCTTCCGCGATTTTTTTATATTTTTCACGAACTTCGATATTAACCGCGCCGTTCCCGTAAGAATATTCGAAAATGAGAGAATTAATATAAAAGCCCGTTCCACCGCAAACAACGGGAATTTTTCCGCTTGATAATATTTTTTCAAGCACTGGTTTTGCCGCTTCTCGATAATCGCCAACGGAAAAAGTATCAAACGGCGAAACGACGTCAATCATATAGTGTTTTATACCGCCAGTTTCTTCCGCGGTAGGTTTAGCGGTTCCGATATCGAGACCTTTATAAACGTTCATCGAGTCCGCGGAGATAACTTCGGAATTTAAGAGTTTGGCGCACTCGACGGCAAGTTCGGTTTTTCCGCTTGCGGTAGGTCCGCAAATAATCAGAACTTTATTCATAATATTCTCTTAAACCATTTATCCATTTCCGTTCGCGTAATTTTAACGACGACGGGTCTGCCGTGCGGACACTTCAAACCTAAATCCGATTTTATTTTCTCGGCTATTATTTCCGCGTCGCCAAAAGATACGTTATCGCCCGATTTTATCGCGGATTTACAAGCCTTTTGAGCAATTTTTTCTTTTAATAATTCCGCAACCGAAATAGCCTTAAATTCGTCAAGATCGTGTAAAATATCAGTTAAAAAGTCGCGAATATTCATATCCGAAAAAGCGGTCGGTAACGCGGAAATTTTTACGGAATTACCTCCGAAATCGGATAAATCGATTCCCATCTCGGCAAAGACGTCGGCTTTACCTATTAAAAATTCGT
This sequence comes from uncultured Christensenella sp., assembly GCA_964576995.1. Taxonomy (GTDB): domain Bacteria; phylum Bacillota; class Clostridia; order Christensenellales; family Borkfalkiaceae; genus UBA1259. Next base: position 3,117 of record CAZNWP010000052.1, read on the forward strand.
ACTCCGAAGCGTTTACCGTTTCCACGTACGGAACGAGGAGCGGTTGAACGTCTAAATTACCATTTTTAAGCGTTTCGTTAAAAGCGTCAAATAAAATACGTTCGTGTGCAGCGTGTTGATCGACAACGAACATATCGCTCCCGTTGTCAAATATTAAATAAGTATTTAAAACTTGTCCGACGTACCTTAAATCTTTTTCAATAACCACGCTCGGTTGAGAGATTTCTTCTGCTTTTATTTTTCTTTGTCGATCGAGACTTTCTAAATACGCTTTATTTTCGGCAAAAATATCAACTTCGGGTTCTTTATTTTCAATTTCGCGTTGCTTTATATCTACGTTTTGACTTAACGCCTTTGCTCCGCTATCGGCAAAATCAAATCCGTTAAAATTAGACGATTGTTTAACGTATTCGAATTTAGGCTTTTCCGATTCAACGGTATTATGCGTAACGTAATCTTGTGGTGAAACGGTAGATTTTTCCTTGCTTTCAACAACTATATTCAACGCTTCGCCGATTCCGTCTAAGACTTTTGAAACGACGGAATAAACCGCGCCGTACACAACCCTGTTATCGGAAAATCTAACGTCCGTTTTATTCGGGTGGACGTTCACGTCAACCGTTTCGGGAGGTAATTCTATCGCTAAGACGTAAAAAGGATATTGTCTTTTCATCATATAAGAAGAGTATGCGTTCGTTATTGCCGAAGAAATAGTTTGATTAACGATATATCTTCCGTTCAAAAAAACGCATTGATACGTTCTGTTCGCCTTAAAAAAATTCTGCTTACCGATGTACCCCGATATTTTAACGCCGTTTTTTTCGGTATCTATATAAAAACAATCGTTTAATATCGAATTACCGTAAACGGCGGATAAAGCGGACTCTATACCGTCGCCGAAAGACTGAAAAACAGTTTTCCCGTCCGCAACGTACTTAAACGCAATATCGGGATTACCTAAAATAAATTTAGAGATTATTCCCGTTATATCGCTCTCTTCCCCGCGTTCCGTTTTTAAGAACTTCTCTCTTGCCGGCGTATTATAAAATAAGTTTTTTACTAGAATCTCCGTCCCGTCCGGAGAGGCGCATTCCGTAGGTTCGCACATAACGCCTCCGTCGCAACTAATAGTCGCTCCGACTTCTTGTTCTTTCGGTTTAGACGTAATAGTCGTTTTGGAAACGGATGCAATACTCGCAAGCGCTTCGCCTCTAAAACCAAGCGTTATAATATTATCCAAGTCGTCAATCGCCGAAATTTTACTCGTGGCGTGAGGCAATAACGCTTTGGTTAATTGATCTTTTTCAATTCCAGCGCCGTCGTCGAAAACTCTGATCGAGGATATACCTCCGCCGAGAATTTCAACCGTTATATTTTTCGCTCCCGCATCGATAGAATTTTCAACCAATTCTTTAACGACGGAATAAGGCCTTTCAACGACCTCACCCGCGGCTATTCTATTATAAATTTTACTACTTAAAACATTAATCGTTCCCATTATTTACCGCCTTTAACTTTTTCGCACAAATCACCGAGAATCGCAAATGCTTGCATCGGCGTTATATTATTTACGTCGATATCTTTTAAGATTCGTTCCGCTTCCGATAAAGTCGGTTCGGAATAATTATATTCGTCGTTTTTCGCAAATTTACCGCTTGCAAAATCTTTCTTTTCTATGTTTTTAAGAATAACTTTGGCGCGATCGGTAACCTTTTTATCGACGCCCGCGAGTTCGGCAACCTCTATACCGAAACTTCTGTTTGCCCCGCCGCGCATAATTTTACGCAAGAAAATTATCGTGCCTTGCATTTCTTTAACGGAGATTTTATAATTTTTCACGCCGTCCATTATACCTTCGAGTTCCGTCAATTCATGGTAATGCGTAGCGAACAGCGTTTTTGCTTTTATCGTTTGCGTAACGTATTCAACGACTGCCCACGCAATAGAAAGCCCGTCGAAAGTGCTCGTTCCGCGCCCTATTTCGTCAAGAATAAGCAAACTCTTGTCCGTCGCATTCTTAATTATCCCCGCAACTTCAGACATTTCAACCATAAACGTACTCTGATCGGATATAAGATTATCGCTTGCGCCTATTCTAGTAAAAATTCTATCGGTAAGCGGTATTTGCGCGTGCTTCGCGGGAACGAACGAGCCTATATGCGCCATAAGCGTTATCAAAGCGACTTGCCTCATATAAGTGCTCTTACCTGCCATATTAGGGCCCGTAACTATCATCGTTCTGTTTTCTCCGCAATCAAGCAAACAATCGTTAGGAACGAATCTTTGAGAAGAAACGTTTTCGACGACGGGATGCCTGCCCTCGACGATATCGAGCGGCTTAAAACTTTCAACGACGACGGGTCTTAAATAACCGTTTTGCTTCGCGACGGTTGCAAAAGATATAAGAACGTCGAGTTCTGCAACGCTTTCGGCAACCGCTTGATACGCTTTAACTTCTTTAAGCAAATAGTTTTTAATATCGTTAAAAAGTTTAATTTCCAATTCTTGCGCGTGATCTTCAGCACTCAATACTCTACTTTCCAAATCTTTTAGTTCTTCCGTAACGTATCTTTCGGCGTTTGCAAGCGTCTGCCTTCTAATATAATCGAATGGAACCTTATCTTTAAACGAGTTAGTAACTTCGATAAAATAACCGAATACACGATTATAACCGATTTTTAGAGTTTTTATACCTGTTTTTTCACGCTCGCGACTTTCTATCTGAGCGATTTTAGATCGAGTGCCGGAATAAAGTTCGCGCAACTCGTCGAGTTCTTCGTTATATCCTTTTTTGATATATCCGACTGAACCTTTTTTATTTTCTTTTTCTTGCGAGGCGTTATCGAGTATAGCCGCGTTAATCAAATTAACGGTTTGCGTAAAATCGCCGATTCCCGCCAAAATATCGCTTATACACTCGCAATTAAACCCCGATAACTGAAATTTAAGAGTCGGCAAAACTTCTAACGACGACGCAAGCGCGATACAATCTTTAGGCGTTAAATTACCGTTAGAAAGATTGCCCGCTATTCTCCCAACGTCCTTAATCGAAGACAATAATTCCGCTACGCTTTGCCGTACCGAGTTATTATCGTAAAAACTTTCAACCGCGTCTAAACGGTAATTTATTTTATTTATATCGTTTAGCGGAGACAAGATAACGCTTTGAAGTTTTCTCGCTCCCATACTCGTTTTAGTTTTATCCAAAACCCACAATAACGAACCGTATTTTTTTCCGTCTCTCAACGTTTTAACTAGTTCGAGATTTCTAACCGCGTTTACGTCGAGCATCATAAACTCGTCGGTTTTTACGAGTTTAACGTCGTTTATGTTTGCGAGGGCGTTTTTTTGCGTTTCGGTAAGATAAGATACGAGCGCGCCGCAAGAGCGGATACACTCGTCGGTATCCTTAATACCGAACGAATCGAGTGTCAATACTTTCAGTTGTTTTTTAAGTGCAAACAACGCGTTATCACGGTTAAACTCGCTTTCAGAGTAAGCCGACGGTTTCGGAATTACTCTTTGTTTAACGAGCGGCGTGTCTTTAAAGATATTCTCCGCTTCGGCGTTCGCTATAATTTCCGCCGGCGCAACTTTAACGACGTCGTTGAAAAGATTATATAAAAAATCTTTACCGTCAAAATTTTTGGCAAAAAATTCACCCGTGGTAATATCCGCCCACGACATTGCGGCAACGCTATCAGACACGTAGACGGAACATATAAAATTATTGCTTTTTTCGTCTATAAGTTCGTTATTGGTAACCGTTCCCGCGGTAACGACTTTTATAACGTCGCGCTCGACGAGATTTTTCCCGTTCGGCTCGGTCAACTGTTCGCATATCGCGACTTTTTCGCCCGCTGCAACGAGTTTAGATATATAGACGTCCGCCGCGTGAAAAGGTATTCCGCACATAGGTGCGCGTTTTTCTAACCCGCAATCTCGCCCGGTAAGCGTAAGATTAAGAATTTCCGACGCTTTAACGGCGTCGTCGTCAAACATTTCGTAAAAATCGCCTAACCGATAAAAAACTATACAGTCGCTGTATTTTTGCTTTACTTGTCTATAATGAACCATCATTGGTGAAAGAGCCATAAAATCTCCTTTCGTTAAAAATAAACATTAAACAATTTCGCCGAGGAGCGATATTCCGCCCGTCTCCGTAATTTTTACACTCACGAATTTACCGATTAAATCGGACGTTCCGTCAAAGTAAGCCATTCTGCCGTACGTATCTCTGCCCAAGAATTTTTTCTTTTTCTCGTCAAATCCTTCGCATAAAATCTCGACGGTTTTCCCCTTATACGTTTCCGATTGTTCTCTATTGATAGAATTTTGCAAATCAATTAAAGTCATTATTCTGCGTTTTGAAGTCTCCGCATCGACTTGATCCGCCATTTTCGCCGCGGGAGTGCCTTCTCTCGGCGAGTAAATAAACGTAAACGCGCCCGCAAACCTTACCCTATTGACGAGATCTACGGTATCCGCAAAATCCTCTTCCGTTTCCGACGGAAAACCAACCATAATATCGGTCGTAATCGAAATATCGGGAATATATTTGCGAAGCATATTGATTTTATCGAAATAGTCCTCGCGCGTGTATTTTCTGTTCATCATTTTTAAGATCCTATTAGATCCCGCTTGTACTGGCAAATGCACCGTTTTACAAACCTTGTCGCTTAAAGACAACGCTTTAACGAGTTCTTCGTTAAGATCTTTGGGATGATTAGTCATAAATCTAAGCCTGAAATCGCCTTTTATCGCCGAAACGTCGGTTATGAGTTGAGCAAAAGATACCGCTTCTAAATCTTTACCGTAAGAATTTACGTTTTGACCGAGCAAGGTAATTTCTTTATAACCTTCTTTAATTAAAGCCTCACATTCCGCTAAAATCGCCTCCGGCTTTCGACTTCTTTCTCTACCGCGCACGTACGGAACTATGCAATACGAACAAAAATTATCGCAACCGTAAGTAATATTCACCCAAGCGTTAGGAAAACTCGTACGCGTTTTAGGAGTAACTTCATTAATCGCGCCCTCGTGATCGAGAACCTCGATTACGGATTTTTTGGTTTCTAAACGACATTTTAACAATCTGTCAAACTCGTCAAGATTATGCGTCCCGAATATTATATCGACGAAAGGAAAAGTTTTATGGAGTTTTTCCGCGTAAGCCATACGTTGCGTCATACAACCGCCTACCGCTATAATTAGATTTTTGTTGCGTTTTTTAAGTTGTTTTAATGCGCCGATATTGCCTTCCGCGCGTTCTTCGGCGTTTTCGCGAATACAACACGTATTAAAAACGATAATATCCGCTTCGTTTTGATCGTTACATTCAACGTAACCGTTGGAAGTTAAAATCCCCGCAATCTTTTCGGATTCGTGAAGATTCATTTGACAACCGTACGTAATAATATAATAATTTTTC
>CAZNWP010000053.1:0-8206 GCA_964576995.1 uncultured Christensenella sp.
TTTATACAAAAATATTTTGAACAAGGTATGAATATCGGCTCGGTTAAGGGTTGATAAAAATAAAAATATAAGGAGTAAATTATGAAGAAATTTTTTAGAGCATTGGCGATTTTAATCGCCGCGGTAACGGCGTTTTGCGCCACGGGTTGCGGAGGAACTGATTTTACTTTAGAATACGAGTACGATTACACCGTATCCGACAAGAAACTTAATTATTCTTTTTACGGCACCGTCTCTGCTTTTAACAGAAAAGACAATGACACCGTAATAGAAGAAATCGAGAAAAAATTTAACGTAAAAATTGACCTTCAATTCGGTTCTGCCAACGATTGGCGTAAACAATTGAGTACGTACGTAAACTCGGATAAAAACGTTCCCGATATGTTCTTCGGCGTACCCGATGAATCGTATTTTTCCGATTGGGTAGATAAAGGACTTATCGTTCCTTATAACGGTTACGTCGATAAAATCGAAGAAGAAAACGGATCGAGCAACCTTAAAAATATCTTTAACGCAGAACAGTTAAAGTATACCACCGTCATGAACGGAACTAATTATTTCGTTCCTCAAGTCATCGATATCTCTAACCACTTCTTAGTAGTTAGAAAAGATTGGATGGTAAAATGGGCGACGTTGAGAGGTAAAACCGAACCCGCGACTTACGAGCCGAAAACTATATCCGAATTTACCGATATGCTTCGCTATTTCCAAAACGGCGATCCCGACGGAAACGGACAAAACGATACTTTCGGTTTGGGTCTTAACAATAACTTCGACTTTACGGAAGCCTTTTTGAGCGCGTTCGGCGTGTCTCCTTCTTATACGTTGAATTCGGACGGAACTTATACTCTTTCCGCGTTGACGCAGGGCTACGATAATTTTATTAACTGGATGTCCGCGGGTAACAAAGATACTGGGTCCGATATGGAAAACGGCGGATATATCTTAAAATCTTTCTACACGTTTACAGAATCCGACGTTAGAAGTAAATTCGAAGGCGGTACGGTCGGAGCGTTGGTTATGACGGGTAACTTCTCTTATACGAACGAAGTCGACGTCGTTACGACGGATATTAAGGGTGCGGAACTTGCGAATATACCTTTCCCGTCGAGCGACGACGGTAATTTCGTCGGTTCTCCCGTAGGCGACAGTTTTTATTACGGTGGTTGGTGTATATCCAAAAACGCGAAAGAACCTTATAGACTCGTAAAGATTCTCGATTATATCTTCGGTGAAGAAGGACAAGAGTTGTTCTCTTGGGGCGTTAAGGACGTGCACTATTCCGTCGGTGAAAACGGCGAAAAGTATTTAACCACAGATAACTTAGATAACAGATACGATAGTATGGCTTTTGCCGATCGTACTCCTAAAACTAATAAAAGCCAATTTAACGGACCTTATACTCTCGGTATGAACCTTTATCCCGCGTACTTTAAAGTCGTTGACGGAAAAATCGTTATCAACAATCCTTACGACCTTTATTATAACGGCGGTGAAGCGCAAAAGAAACACGACGCGTATATGAAGAAGTTGTACGATGATAATACGGCGAATTACCGTCAACCGAGATTCTTGCTTTCAGATACGGAAATGTCCGAAATAAGCATCGCTTGCTTAGACTACGCTAAAAACTACACGATAAACGTTATAGGCGGAAATAAGTCTCAGGCAGAAGCGAAAGCCGACCTCGATAAACAGTGTAACGGTAAAAAGATTTCCAAACTTTACGATTATATGGAAGAACAAAAAGGAATTATATATGGAAATGTTTGATAAAATCGAAATTAGCATGTTAGAGGGCGAGTCTTGGTGGGGCGGTTGCGTTGCCGACGCGTATAAAATGCCTTTCACCGTCGATAGCGATTATAGCGTCGATCTCGCTACCGTTGCCACGAATATGCAAATAAGCCCCGTTTTTATTAGCGATAAGGGCAGATATATTTGCGGCGAACACGGTTATAAAATATCTTTCAAAAACGGAAAAATAATCGCCGAAAGCGAAACTCCGCTTACCTTCTACGACGAGAGCGAAACGCTTGCGGACGTTCATTCCGCGGTTATTAAAAATTGTTTCGAAAAAGACGACGACGTCTTAAACGATATCGTGATTACGAGACCTCAATATTGCACTTGGATGATGTTCTTCCGCGAACAAAACCAACAGGGCATACTCGAATATGCCGAAAGCATAATCAAAGCGGGCTTGCCCGCCGGCGAATTTATTATCGACGGCGGGTGGCAAGAGGAATACGGCGTTTGGGAATTTAATTGTAAGAGATTCCCCGATCCTCACGCGATGATTAAAAGATTGCACGAACTGGGCTTTAAAGTGCTTATGTGGTGCTTCCCGTTTATGACTTCCGCCGGAACGAACTTTATGCAGGCGGAAAAAGCGGGCGTGCTCTTGAAAGGACACGACGGTAAAACCAAGGTCGTTCGCTTCTGGAGCGGCTACCTTCCCCCCATTGATTTATGCGATCCCAAAGGGCATAAGTTTTTCGTGGATAAGTTGAAAAAGGTTATGCAGGATTACGGCGTGGATGGGTTTAAGTTCGACGGCGGACACATGTATTTTTATCAAGACGCCGCGGTTTACGGCGGCTTAAAAGCCGAGGACGAAACACACGCGTATCCTCGTATAGGTAAGGAATTCCCGTACAGCGAAGTCAGAAATACTTTCGGAAACGGCGGTCTTAAAATGAATTTCAGAATAGCCGACAGATGGCATACGTGGGACGATAAACACGGAGTTAAGAGCATCGTTCCTTGCGTTATCGCTATGGGGCTATTAGGTTACCCGTTTGCGGGCACGGATATGCTCGGCGGCGGTGAGATAAACCACTTCGATAAATTCAATTTAAGCCGCGAACTGTTCGACAGATACGCTCAAGTATGCGCGTTTATGCCCGTCGTTCAATTCAGTTACGATTTCTGGAACAATTTCGACGAGAAAACCGTCGGCATTTGTAAAACATATTCGTTACTTCGTATGACGATGGAAGAACTTTTCCTCAAAGTAAAGAGAGAGTGCGAAAAAACCTTAAAACCCATGGTGAGAAGCATTGCTTACCAAACGGGCGAATTTTCCGAAAATTTATCGCAATATTTCTTCGGGGACGATTTGCTCGTCGCGCCAGTTACGGACGACGGCGCGCGTGAGATAGAGGTGTCTTTGCCGAGCGGCGAATGGTTGTATTACGGTAAAACGTACGTCGGCGGTAAAAAGGTTACCGTTCCCGCTCCGCTCGAAGTTTTACCGATATTCGAGAGAAAGGGTGCCGGAATAGGCGTGCACGACGTTATAAGAAAATCTCTTGCGGAAAACGGCGTCTCGCTTTCTTTATGAGGTGAATTAAATGGCGGTTGAAAGCGTTATTTTAAGATTTCCGAATTTTAAGCAAAAAGCGGTTACTTTCAGTTACGACGACGACGTAGTGTTTAACGTTAAACTCGCGCAGATATTTAATCGTTACGGCGTTAAGGCGACGTTTAACTTAAACGGCGGAAGATTTGCCGAACAAACGGGCGAACGCATAATGTGCGCGGCGGACGCTGTGCGATTGTTCGGTGAAAGCGATTTTGAAATAGCGATGCACGGATATCGGCATTTTTCGTTAGCGCAAACGGAAAAAGCCTCCGCCGCTATGGAGATATTGAAAGATCGCGAAACGCTTGAAAAACTCTTCGGTCGAATAATAAAAGGGCTTGCTTACGGAAACGGTTCTTTTAACGCGGACGTTATTAACTTAATGAGAAGTATCGGCGTTAAGTATGCTAGAACCATAAGAAATACGCGTGATTTTAAGTTGCCCGACGATTTTCTTGCTTGGCATCCCACGTGTCATCACGGCGATCCCGCGCTTTACGAGTTGTTCGATAAATTTACGTCGATAAAACAAAATCGTTTGCACGACGCGGACCCGCTATTGTTTTTCGTATGGGGGCACGCTTACGAGTTTAACGATAAAAACAATTGGGAACTCATTGAGAATTTCCTTGAAAAGGTTACGGCTTACAAAGATGATTTGTACTTCGGCACTTGCGGTGAAATATGCGATTACGTCAACGGCTTTAACTTGCTTGAAACGAGCCTCGACAGATCCGTTATCTATAATCCGACCGTGTACGATTATTATTTACAAGTCAACCTTAAAAACGTTTTAGTAAAATCAGGCGAAACCGTTCGCTTGTAAACTTCGGAGGGCGTATGAGAAAACTATTACTGATTCTTTTTGCGGCGTTGTTTGCCGTTACGGCGTGCGCGTGTAGCGGAAATAAACTTTCGACTACGCCCGATTCTCCGTCCACCGAAGAGGAAAATAAGACTAAAACGGAATACGTTCGCGTATACTACGATCTTGCAGCGGACGACGCAACGGTGAAAGATTCGACTCCTTACAGCGAAGAAAAGAAGATGTACTTTTCCGAAGTGGAGAAAGGTTGTACCGAGTATTCGTTGTTGGTCGCGAATAGATCGGAATTCGTATTAGTCGGGTGGAAAAAGAATGACGGAACAAAATTCGTCGTCGGATCGCCGATAAACGAAGATATAGTTTTGACGGCAAATTGGGTTGATAAAAACGATACGCCAATGGTATGAGGATTATATGCGTTTAAAAATTAAAACATTGAAAAACGAACGGTGGTGGGGCGGTACGGTTACGAAGTCCGAGGAAATGCCTTTCGACGAAAATTCGGAAATCGTTATCGACCTTGCCAAACAAAGGGGAACTCTACAAAGCGCCCCTTTGTTTTTGTCCGATAAAGGCAGGTATATTTGGAGTGAAAAGGGTTTCGTTATAAAGTTTTGTCGCGGCGAAATTACGTGCGACGGGGAAGCGGCGATCGTCTTAAACGAAAGCGGAAAAACGCTTAAAGACGCGTACGTTAACGCGCGCCGCGACCATTTTGCTTTTACGGCTCCCGTACGTACTCCGCGCGAATTTTACGAACTTCCTCAGTTTAATACTTGGATGGAATTGATAAAAGAGCAAACCGAGGATAATATTTTAGCGTACGCCGAAGAGTTGAAAAACAACGGGTATAACCGCGGAATTTTGATTATCGACGACGGGTGGCAACAAAATCACGGAATATGGAAATTCCATTCATCTAAATTCAAAGATCCGAAAGGCATGGTGAAAAAACTTCACGATGCGGGGTTTAAGGTTATGTTATGGGTGTCGCCTTATTTTTCGCCGGATAGCGAAGAGTTTACTTATATGTCGAGAGAGAACGGCGTAGAATGCGATACGGGGCATTTCGTTCGGTTGCAAGACGGCAGAGTCGCTCTTTACAAATGGTGGAACGGATTTTCCGCAATGCTCGATTTTACTTCGCCGAAAGACTACGCGTATATGCAAAGTCAGTTGGACGTTTTAGTAAACGAATACGGTATAGACGGATTTAAGTTCGACGGCGGAGATTATACGTTGCCGCCCGTAAACGTTTTTGAAACGAACGTCGTCGCGGAAAACGGCGGAGACGATCCGATGTTCGACGAATGGAGAAAGTTCGAAACTCAAACGCGAACTTCGGACGAGTTGAATGCGGCTTGGGTAGAGTTCGGAACGAAATACGCTTTCCACGAATTTAAAAATACTTGGAACGTCGGACGGTTGCCCGTTATACAACGGCTCGTCGATAAATCTCATATATGGGGAGTAGGCGGGCTTGCAAGTTTGATTCCGCAAAGCGTTTTTATCGGGCTTATCGGTAATCCGTTCGTTTGTCCCGATATGGTTGGCGGAGGAAGGTGGATAACCTTCGTTTACGGAAAAGCCGACGAAGAATTGTTCGTACGAATGGCGGAGTGTTCCGCTTTGTTTCCTATGATGCAGTTCTCGGCGTTGCCTTGGCGAAAACTGTCTAAGCCTAACGCGGACGTTTGTTTGAAAATGGCGCGACTTCACGAGAAAATGAGCGGAGAAATCGTCGCGGCTGTCGAGGACGCTGAAAGGACGGGCGAACCCATCGTTAGAAATATGGAATACGCTTTTCCGAATAGCGGTTACGAGAGAATTACGGATCAATTTATGCTCGGCGAAAAATATCTCGTCGCTCCCGTGTTAAAAAGCGGCGAGCGTAAGCGCATAGTCGTTTTCCCCGAAGGTCGGTGGCAGGATATGAACGACGGGCGAGTTTACGAAAAAGGCAACCGTGAAGTGCCCGCGCCGATAGACGTTTTGCCTTTCTTTAAGAAATTGTAAAAGTGATAACTTGTTGAAAAAATAAAACGTTAAGTCTTCCGCGTGCGATTAAAACGGTCGCTCGAGGAGGACTTATTTTTGTAATCTTTGCGCGCTCGACCGACCTCGCCCGCGCTGAACGCCGACGAATACTATCTTTTTACAAACAAAAAACCTAAACCGAACTTTACGCGTTAGATTTAGGTTTTAAGTGGCGGCACGTGTGCCACTCTCATTGAACTTTTGATTGAGTTTTAGCGCTAATTAATATCTTCATCATATCCCATACAATAAGCCTTAATCAATAAAAAGAACAACGTATACTCGTATATGCTATATTCATCTGGATTATCATAACCATAGTGATAGTGACGATTTCTTAAATTGCCAGACATTTTTCGACAAGCAAGATATTCTATATTTAGAGTTAAGTCTTCACCGATCACTTCAACTATTTTATTACGATTTTTATTAGTTTTTGAACTTTTTTGAACTAAGATGTGATTTAAGTCTATTGAAACGGGATTATTACCTTTGTAAATAATTGGATAAATATTGCAAAAATCCTTCAAATAAACTCTGCATCCGTTTTCAAATTGCGCTATAAGTTCAAACGTTGCTTGTCTGAATTTATTTTCATTAAGTCCTCTTAGTATAATATCATAAACCGTTTTTATTCGTTCTTTAGGTATGAATAGGTTGTGGGATATTATATCTGCTAAAGTCGCCTGTAAATCATTATCAATCTTTATGTGTTTGTGCCATTTATTTAATACGATAGCTGAAAAGGGAAGATGTTGATGAATGGCTTGGGATGTTTCAAATTCTTCATTTTCAGAAGCAGAGGCTTTTGACGATTCATATATTACCAAACCATTTTCGTCAAACAGCATGTTGTTGCAACATATTGATGCCAACGTATTCTCTTGTCTGTTTATGGTTTTATTGAGTTCATCTATTGAAATAGGATTAAAATATTTTAGAAAATATAGAAATTGCTCAGCACCTGTTAGACAGTTGCTAAATATATTATCAAAAGTTTCTTCGTATTTTTTAATATCATTTAAAATCGAGTCGTCCAATTTATGGCTCACAAACTGCATTTCATTATAAGCTTTTTTCTGAGAGTTTTCTAATAAAAATCTTAAATCATTAATTTTTTCTATATCTTCTTGTTTATCTAAAAGATCAATAGCCTGTTGTAAAAACCTATATCCGTGACGAAAGTTTTTATCTGCCTCAATGCAAATATCTACAAAACGAAATCTCCAAAATTTAGACTTTTCAATATTGTTAACTTGCTTATAATAATCAGCCAGTTCTTTTATAATTTCTAAAACGGGTTCACCAGGATCATTTAATGTTATAAATTCAGTCTCTATCGCATTTACATAGTCTGGTTTTAATTTTTGATTTGTCTCACGTAAAACTTGTATTGCTGTATAATAGAAAATTATTTTTTGGTCAAAATCCTTATATGTGATAGAATGAAAAACATCGTCAATCTTTTGCCAAAATTCTTTTTTATTAACTTTCCAAAACAAGAATAAAAAACGTTTCAAAGTTCCTCGTAAATTATAATTTTTTACAACAAGTAGAGAGCTAATTAAATAATCATAGTAACACTTTGCTGCATTTAATGTGTAATCCTTGTTCTTTGAATGTGCACCCAAAATATCATAAAATCTACCTTTTATTAAAGGATGTTCTGTTTTTTCTAAAAGGGATGATAGATAATTGCAATCTTCGTCTGTTAAATCTTCAAAAGCGGCACTTCTTTCTCCTGTTACAAAACAAGCAAGTGGAACAAATGGATTATCGGCATTGAAATTATCGTTGTAATGGAAACTTATTTTTTTTGTAAGAAAGTTTATAATTTCTATATCTTCAGTTTTATAGGGTTCTCGCTTGAAAAGATAATTTGCAAAGGCAAAATTAAATTCTAATTCTTTTTCTAATAAATCTTCTATCATAATATTATCCGTGTGTTAATTTTCTTTTGTAACATTATACTATAT
>CAZNWP010000054.1:0-7906 GCA_964576995.1 uncultured Christensenella sp.
TTATAAAACAAACGGCGACACGGAGATTTTTCCGCTTTATAGTTTCGGATAATATTAGTTATAAAGAAAACTAATCGTAATTAAATTGTAAAAAAATTCGATTTGGTATAAAATATATTTGTAAAAAAACGGGGGATAACCCCTTTCGGAGGATAAAAATGTTAACAGCAATCACGGGTATTAACTGGGGAGACGAAGGCAAAGGGCGTATGGTGGATTTATTGTCCGCGGATTACGACGTAGTAGTAAGGTATCAAGGCGGCAACAACGCCGGACATACCGTCGTCAACGATAAAGGCAAATTCATTCTTAATCTTTTGCCGTCGGGCATTTTGCGCGACGGAGTAACGAACGTTATCGGCAACGGCGTCGTCGTCGACGTTAAACACCTCGTCGAAGAGATGGGCAGAATCGAAGCCGCGGGCATTGAAATTTCGCCCGACCACTTAAAAATAAGCGACAGAGCGGTTATTTGTATGCCGTATCACGTTATGCTCGACGTGTTGGAAGAAAACCGTCTTGCGGGTAAAAAGTTCGGCTCTACCCGCCGCGGAATCGCGCCCGTGTACGGTGATAAATATATGAAAAAATGTATTCGTATGGGCGAATTGTTCGATATGGACGCGTTAAGAGAAAGACTTAAAGATATTCTCGAATGGAAAAACCTTACGATAACCGGCGTTTACGGTGCTGAACCCGTTAAACTCGACGATATGATGGAACATCTTAAAAAGTACGGCGAAAAACTTCTTCCGTATATTTGCGATACGTCCGTATATCTCGACGGACTTGCAAAAGCGGGCAAGAAAATAATGTTCGAAGCGCAACTCGGCGCGCTTCGCGATATAGACTTCGGCATTTATCCGTATACGAGTTCGTCTAACTCGATAGCGGCTTACGCTCCCGTCGGCGCGGGTATTCCCGATCAGAAACTCGATTTGTCGATAGGTATTATGAAAGCGTATTCCACTTGTGTTGGCGAAGGTCCGTTCACCGTCGAATACTTCGGTGATAAGGCGGAAGAACTTAGAAAAGCGGGCGGTGAATACGGCGCGGCTACGGGCAGACCGAGAAGAGTCGGACCGTTCGACGCGGTTGCGAGCAAATACGGTATACGTATGCAGGGCGCGGACGAAATCGCGCTTACCAAACTCGACGTGTTAAGTTACGCCGACGAGATAGAAGTGTGCGTTGCGTACGATCTTAACGGCGAGCGCATTACCGAATTCCCCTTCTCGCAAAAACTCGACGCGTGCAAGCCGATTTGCGTTACATTGAAAGGCTGGAAAAAGGATATAAGCGGTTGCAGAAAGAAAGAAGATCTTCCCAAAGAAGCGATCGAATATATCGAATTTATAGAAAAAGCCGTCGGCTCTAAAATCAAATACGTTTCCGTCGGCGCGGAACGCGACGCGTATATCGTTTTGTAATTAGTAAGACTGTCGAACGGTTATGCAAAGAAGAAGCGGCGTGCTTATGCCCGTGTTTTCGCTTCCGTCAAAGTACGGAATAGGCGATTTCGGCGAGCAGAGTTACAAATTTATAGATTACTTAAAACTATCGGGGCAACGGGTGTGGCAGATTTTGCCGCTCGTGCAGACGGGGTACGGCAATTCGCCGTACTCGTCCGTATCCTCGGAGTCTTTTAATCCGTATTTTATTTCACCGACGGAACTGTTAAAGCAAGGTTTAATCAACGAAAAAGAAGCGGAGTTTTCGCTATACGACGGTAAGTATATAGATTACGGATTTTTGTATTCCGTGCGCTTTCCGATGTTAAAGAAAGCGTTCTCGCGCTTTAACAAGAACGACGCGGCGTTTAAGAAGTATCTAAAAGAGGGCAAGTCCTACGATTACGCGCTCTTTATGTCGCTTAAATACGAGTCGGGGCAAAAACATTTTTACGAATGGGACGATAAATACAAATATCGCGACGAAGCCGCTCTCGCGGCGTTTGCGGAAAACTATCGCGACGAGATTTTGTTCTGGCAGTTTATACAGTTCGAAGCGGAACGCGAATGGTTAGAGGTTAAAAAATACGCCAACGCTAACGGCGTGGAGATTTTGGGCGATATGCCTCTTTACGTTGCGCACGATTCCGTTGACGTGTGGACTAATCCGTCGCTATATAAGTTAGACGAAAACCTTATGCCGACCGAAGTCGCGGGCGTACCGCCCGACTATTTCTGTGCGGACGGGCAGTTGTGGGGCAATCCCGTTTACGACTACGCCGTACACGAGAAAGACGGCTTTTCTTGGTGGGCGAACAGAATAGAAAAATCGCTTAAACTGTTCGATCTTATAAGGATAGATCATTTCAGAGGCTTAGACAGGTTTTATTCGGTGAAAGCGGGTAGCGAAAACGCTAAAAGCGGGGAATGGGTGGACGTTCCGTCCGATAAACTTTTCGCCGCGATTCACGCAAAGGCGGATAAATCGCGTATAATAGCGGAGGATCTCGGCATTATAGACGACGGTGTTCGCGAATTGCTTAATAAAACGGGGTACGCGGGTATGCGCGTGCTGTCGTTCGCGTTTAACGGCGAGAGTCTCAACCCGTACTTGCCCGAAAATATCGAAGAAAATTCCGTTTGCTATACGGCAACTCACGATAACGACACGTTAAAGGGACTTATAAAGGGGTTTTCCGAATGGGATTATAATAATTTCGTAAACGGCGTTAAGCGTAGTCTCGAAACGGCGGGCGAACAAGGCGACGTCGATTCGACGGACGGACTTATCGACGCGGTAATAAAACTCGGATTTTCGTCTAAGGCGGAACTGTTTATTATTCCGATGCAAGACGCGTTAAAGAAAGACGCCGATTACCGCATAAACGAACCGGGGACGGTTAAGCCGCAAAATTGGGCGGTAAAGTTCGAAGAAAACGCTTGGAGCGGTACGGAAGACTCGTTGAAAACGCTTACCGTCAAGTATAAAAGATAACGTATGCGCATATATACGTAAAAAGGAGAAGCAAGTGAGTAAGAAGAGAAAAATTACGGTAATAATTCTTGCCGTTCTCGTTGCGGCAACGCTCTGTTTTATATGGGGCAACTCGATATTGGGTAAAGAGTCGTCGGCAAAAGAGTCGGCTACCGTTTACGAAAACGTGGCGAAACCCGTGTTCGACGCTACCGTCGGTAAAGATAAAGTTACGCACGACGATTTCAGAAAGATAACGCACGGCGCGGAATTTCTCGTGCTCGGAATGCTCGTATGCGCGCTTTTTGCCGCGGCGAAAGTAACGTTTGGCGAACGCGATTATCTTACGTTATTGCCGTGGGGATTTTTCGTCGCGTTTATCGACGAAACGATACAGATTTTTTCGGGGCGCGGTCCCGCCATAAAGGACGTGTGGATAGATTTCGGCGGATATTTTACCGCCGCGCTATTATCTTTTATAACGTTTACGGTGATTAAAGCGGTAAGAAAGAAAAAGTCGTTAACCAAAGAACCCGCCAACTCGGAAGAAGAGCAGAGTTAATCGGATAAAAATATAACGCCTTTCGGAAAAAATTTTTCCGAAAGGCGTTGATTTTTGCTTGTCGTTACGTTATTTATGTTTACATTCGAGTTCGCGTTGTATCGCTTCGGCTTGAGCGATTTGATCGTTTAAGTTCCACTTGCCGACGTTTACGCCGTTTTTCATAAACGCGGAGCCGCATTGATGAAAATAAAATTCGATATTTCTCGCTTTGGCTTCTAAATATAACGCTTCTACCCATTCGTATTCGATAGGGCGAACGTCCGCTTTCGGAGCCATTTCGCCGCCTACGTTTACGCACTTAATCAGACCCGTGTCGAGATATTTGCCGAGGGTTATCGGCGCGATTAACGGCGAACAGAAAACCTCGCGGTGCTTTAACGGTGCGTCGAGAAAATAGGGTAAACGCTTGTCCGCCATTTCTTGATTTTCGATCGATATGCTCAAATGAAAATGTTCCCAACCATCGCCCCAATCGGAGGGAAGGCATTTTTTAATGCGTTCTGGGCGTTTCGTCGTGGTTACGAATATACAGTCTCTTCTGCGTCTTATAAAGTCCCAACACCCGCTACGCCACGCGTCCGCCTCTTCGATAAAGAAGTCGGAGGAAAAGCATAGTTTTACTAACGAGCCGTACGGACAGTCTTTGTCCTTTAATTCGTAAGTCGTCTTTCCCTTAGTTATAACGGTCGTGTCTCTGCCGTATCTTTTGTCCATTTTAAATACGAAACAGTTTTTGCACCCCGCGCTTGCTTTTTTGCAACCGTGCCAAGGGTTCCACGCTATCGCTCTTTCAATCTCGTTGTTTTGCATAATAATGCCTCCGAAACGTTTTATTTGCTTAATTCTTCCGCGAGCGCGTCAAGTTGACCTTCGCTCTCCGCGTTGAGCGCGGACAAGATTTTAACGTTGTTTTCGGTAAACGTTAAATTCTTCGAAGCGGATAATTTGTCTTTCATTATCTTAGCGGCGATAGGCGCCCAAGACCCGTTTTCGATAAAACCTACCGTTCTGTTTTGATAGTTGCGTTCGGTTAGGTGCGCGATAAAATCGCGCATAAACGGGAATACGTCGCCGTTATACGTCGTCGTTGCGAGAACGAGTTTTCCGTACTTAAAAGCGTCCTCTACCGCTTCCGCCATATCGTCGCGCGCGAGATCTGCGATCGCGACTTTCGGAACGCCCTTTTCGAGAAGTTTTGCTTTTAAGAGTTCCGCGGATTTTTTGGTGTGTCCGTAAACCGAGGTGTATGCGATAAATACGCCGTCCGCTTCCGCCTTATAAGCCGACCACGTGTCGTATAATCCGATATAATAACCGAGATTCTCGTTGAGTACGGGACCGTGAAGAGGGCAGATGGTTTTAATATCGAGCGCGGCGGCTTTCTTTAATACCGCTTGAACTTGCGCGCCGTACTTTCCGACTATTCCGAAATAATATCTTCGCGCTTCGCACGCCCAATCTTCTTGCGTGTCCGTCGTTCCGAACTTGCCGAACGCGTCGGCGGAAAATAATATTCCGTCCTTTTTATCGTAAGTCAGCATAACTTCGGGCCAATGCACCATCGGCGCGAAAATAAATTGAAGTTCGTGCTTGCCGAGCGATAACGTCTCTCCGTCTTTTACGATAACGCGGCGACTTGCGAAATCTTCGTTAAAGAAGTTTTGCATCATCGTAAACGCCTTTTGATTGGAGACGACTATCGCGTTTTTATACTTATCGCAAAAAGCGGTGATATTTGCGGAATGGTCGGGCTCCATATGTTGAACGACGAGATAATCGGGTTCTTTACCGTTTAGAGCGAAGTCGATTTTTTGAAGCCACTCTTCGCCGAATCCCTCGCTTACCGTGTCGAACACGGCGGTTTTCTCGTCTTTTACGACGTAAGAATTATAAGCCATTCCGTTCGGAACGACGTATTGTCCTTCGAATAAGTCTACGTTTTTATCGTTTACGCCGACGTAAACGACGTCGTTTGAAATTTTCATTCCTTTTCTCCTTGTTTTTTCGATATATATTTTACTTTAAATACGCAAAACAAGTCAAGCAAAAGACGGCGCGAAACGCTTATTTGCTTAAAAAAAGTTGCGAAGCGGGCTTTTAAGTTCGCAATAAACTTTTTCTCAACGCTTGCGAATCGCGGTAAAATGTGCTAAAATAATTACGTTGCAAGGGTTAACGCGGCGCGAAAGCGCGGGATGGTTTTCGTAATGCGTTATATCTTTATAAGGAGAGTTTTTTGTGAAGAAAATATTTTCGGTAATAATTCTTGCCGTTCTCGTTGGGGTATGCGCGGCGTTTTGTTCCGCGTGCAGTTTTACGCCGCCGCCAGAAGATCCGCCGCAAGCGGAAGAGCCTAACGGAAACGAAGAGAATACTTACGGCGCGGAATATCAATTGTCGGAGGACGGCGAGACGGCGTATTTACGGAGCGTCGGAAATTTTAGCGGTAGCGAATTTACCGTAGCCGCAACGTATACGGGAAAGCCCGTAACGAGAATAGACTCTTACGCGTTCAGTGGAAAAAAATCTTTAAAGAGAGTGAATATCCCCGAAGGCGTAACGGAGATAGGTTTTTTCGCTTTTTATGAATGTGAGAATTTAGAGCGAATTGATTTGCCTAAAAGCGTTACGCGCTTGGGCGAAAGCGTTTTTTCTCTTTGTTACGAACTTAAAATATACTACGACGGAACCGTCGACAAGTGGGCGCAAATTACTTTTGACAGCGCGTTAGATTGTTCGGATTTATATATAAACGGCGCGCCCGTTACGGAGATAAATTTAACCTCCGCCGAAAAGGTTGGCGATTACGCGTTTAGCGGACTGTCTAACCTAAAAAGCGTAACGTTAGGTGATAGCGTAGAAGAAATAGGGGAGATGGCGTTTATAGGGTGCACGGAATTAAAGAGCGTTACGCTATCGAGCAACTTAACTAAAATAGGCGGTCGCGCTTTTGAATTATGCACGAAGTTGAAAAACATTACGATACCCAACGGGGTAACGGAGATAGGTTATTCGGTCTTTTGCGATTGCAGTTCGCTTATTAAAATCGAAATTCCCGACGGCGTAGAGACGATACCTCTAAACGCGTTTTCGGGGTGCTATTCTCTAACGAGCGTGAAATTGGGCAGAAACGTAAAAACGATAGACGACGACGCGTTTAGGAATTGTTATAAACTCGTTGAAATAATCAACGAGAGCGGTATTTCGATTAGCAAAGACGACGCGAACGGCGGAATCGGAAAGAACGTTTTGACAACCCACAAGGGTGAGAGCAAAATAAAAAACGTAAACGGTTACCTTTTAATAACGTGTAAAACGAGTAACGATAATTATCTAACGGATAATACTTATTTATTAGGTTATACGGACGACGATAAAGATTTGGTTTTTCCGAGCGTGGAAAACGGGCAGCCTTATGACGTGTACGGTTACGCGTTTTACGAGAGAACGGATATAAAGAGCGTGGATATGCAAGGCAAGGCGCAAGTTGTAATGTGGCACGCGTTCCACGGTTGTTCGTCGCTTAAAAAAGTTACGCTCGGCGATAATACGACGAGTTTCGGCGATTACGCTTTTTACGGTTGCGAGAGTTTGTCGACTATAACTTTACCGGAAACGGTAACGCATATAGGTGAAGGCGTTTTCTACGGTTGCATTAAACTTGCCGAAGTAGTAGATAACAGCGACGCCAAGGAAAAATCCTTTATAACGACGGGCGGCAGTAGTAAAGATAGCATTAAATCGGTTTTATACGTACATAAAGACGAAAGCGAGATAGAGGAGGAAGACGGTTTTTCGTTTATTACCGTAAACGAAATCAATTATCTGATAGATTATTACGGAACGGACGAGAACGTCTTATTACCGCAAGATTATAACGGCGAAAAGTACGAGATATTCGATTGCGCGTTTAGGAATTACGACTTTATTAAGAGCGTAACTTTTAGCGAAAATATAACGAGAATAGGCGATTTAGCGTTTGAAAATTGCCGCGCGTTGACGAGCGTGGAATTGCCGAGCGGCGTAGAGAGAATAGGAAGCGGAGCGTTTAAGAATTGTACTTCGCTTGAAAGCGTAAAACTGCCCGACACGGTTACGGTTATCGCAAGAGGGGCGTTCGAGTACGACGAGGCTCTTAAAAAGGTGAATTATATAGGAACGATAGAGAAGTGGGCTACGATAAATTTCGTCGGCGATTATAACGTGCCTACGGTTAGCACGAGTTTCGGAAATCCCACTTATTACGCGGGCGATTTATATATAAACGACGTATTGGTAGAAGAAGTTAAATTGAATTACGAAAGTAAAATCTCGTCTATATCGCCGTACGCGTTTTACAACTGTCGTTCTATTAAGAGCGTTGAAATAGACGGTGTGTCAACCGTAGCGAAATGGGCGTTTTCCGACTGCACGGGT
>CAZNWP010000055.1:0-7762 GCA_964576995.1 uncultured Christensenella sp.
ATACACTCTTACACAAAGAGTATACTTCGCCCTATAAGATATTAAATTTGGTCGCGATTTTATTTTATTACTTTTTAATTGATTTGTCAATCATATTTTAAGATTTGCAAAAAATTTGTTAAAAAACCCGATTAATAGTTACTTCTTTTTTTCTTTTCCCCTTTTTCAAAGTAAAAAAAGTGCGCCTACCGAAGCAAACGCACAAAAACGCAAACCACGTTAGTCGCCAAACAGATTTTATATGAAAAGGTGCGTCTACACTCAAATTCACATTTACATATATAGGATTTTCAATTTATCATTTTATTTATATCAAGTCAAGCGTTTTATAAATAAACCGACGAGGCGGAAAACGCAATCGTCGGTTTTACGGTTATTAAGTTTCGTTTCACCCGTTTTGCGGGTGGTCCGTCGGTTTTCGGCGACGGGGATTAGCGGTTATAATTACAGCATTTTCGCGAGGTGCGGAACGACTTCGTCAAAGTCGATATCCGTCGTATTGACGCAAATATCGTAATTGAGTTTATCGCCCCACGTTCTGCCCGTGTAAAAATCGTAATAGCGCGCGCGGTTTTTATCCACGTTTTTAATAAACTTGCGCATTTTCTTTTCGGGAAGATGTTCTTTATCCGTTTCCCGCGCGAAGCAACGCGCGACTTTGCTTTCCATACTCGCGTACACGAAAATCTTAAACGGATCGTAATCGCGCAAAATGTAATCGGCGCAACGCCCTACGATTACGCAAGACGATTTTTCCGCCATTGACTTGATAACTTTTTCTTGTTCGACGTAAACCGCTTGTTTTTGTTGCATTGCGTACGTATCTATATAAGAAAAAGTATGCGCCACGGTTATCGGAAAAAGATCGTGCGGATTTTTCTCCATTACCTGTTGAACGTACTGTTCGGACAAAGACGTATTTTTGGATATTTCGGTTATTATCTCTCTGTCGTAATATTCTATGCCGAGATATTCAGCGAGTTTTCTGCCGAGTTCTCTGCCGCCGCTTCCAAATTCTCTGCCGATAGTTATTATTTTATTCATACTTCCCTCCTAACGTCTTATCGTTATATTTATTTTATCACAGCGTCCTTGTCTTTGTCAAGAACAGACGCAAATTTTTTGCCGTCGCGACACATTTTCTAAAAACGAACGGAGGAAGCGGATATAACTCCGTTCCCTCCGAGACGTTTTGCGATTATATACGCTTATTTAACCGAGCGGCGGTATTTTTCCGCTTCCCAATTATTGATAAAGTCGACTTCTTTTTCGTTCATCGTGCCGACGGTAAGCCCGTTCTTTTTAATAGCCGCTATAACGAATAGATACGCGGCAAGCGTTTCTTCGAGCGTCGTCGCTTGCTTTATATCCGTATGATAATACACCGCGCCGTCCTTTATTACGAGCGTATCGGGCGAGTGCGCGAGTATATTATTTAAGTACACGAGTTGATCGGGATAAAGCGGATATTTATCGAGATACGCTTTATCGGGCGAAATCTCACTAACCAGTTCCGCGAGAATAGCCGTTTCCGAAATGAAACCGCCGTCCGTCTCTTTTAAGGTTACCGCTCTGAAATCGTCTTTAAGCGCGAAGTATTCTCTTATCGTTTCGTTTACTTCGGTATGGAGAGCCTTCACTCTGTCGAGATAATCGCTCGTAACGACAAGCCCGTGATTTTTCATAAAAATCGCTTCGGGGTATTTGCCGTTTGCGGTTAAGTATTCGTTTATCTTGTTTTTCATTGCAAGGGTAAGCTCGAAGCCGGGGTTAATGTACGGCAAGAAAATATATCCGAAGTCTTTACCCGCAAAGAGTTTTGCCGCGAGCGCTTCGCCCTCTTCGCTGCAAGTCAAGATATTTGCGTACACGGAATGTGTATGTATGACGTATTTTTTCAAAACCGCGTGAAAACCGACTTCCACGCTCGGTCTTAATACGGGCATTCCGCTTATCGCGATAACGGAGTTTTTAGACACTTCCGCGCTGATTTTTTCGTAATCTTTATTTTCGCTTAAATCGACGGAATCGTAAAAATCCGAGATAGTCTTTTTGTTGACTGCGACGAAGCCGTTATCGTCGGTTATATCTTTAAGCCTATAACCCGACGCTTTTATCAGCATAACTCCGTCTTTTTCGTTTTTAACGGACGTATTGCCGCCGCCGCCCTGAGTGTAATCGGCGCGGTTGCCCGCGTACGCCGATATGTTGACGAGATCTTTTATCGTTCGTTGCATATTCTCCTCCTTAAAAAGCAACTTGCGCCGCCCCGTCCGACGGAGCGGCGAGAGTTTCGTTGATTTAATTATTTTCTTTTCGCTAAAACGTTCTTTTCGTAAGCCTTTACGCGGTCGTACCAATCCGCGCCCGCCACGCCTTGACGTTTAAGGTATTCTTCCCATACGTCGCCGTAAGGCATAAACTTCATTTCTTCTTGCAATACGAGAAGTTCGGTATAGTTGCCCGCGTCTTGAATATCTTTCAAAGCGGCGTTGGGTTGCAATAGCGCGTACAACAACGCTCTCTGCATATTTCTCGCGCCGACGGTCCACGCCGCTATGCGGTTTATGGACGCGTCAAAATAATCGAGCGCGATATACACGCGGTTTATAGCGTCGTTTCTTACTATTTCTTTCGCAATTTCCTTCGTTTCGTCGTCCAACGCAACCACGTGGTCGGAGTCCCAACGAACGGGACGCGTTACGTGAAGCGCGATTTCGGGGAAGAAACTCAAAAGGGCGGGAATTTTATCCGACACGACTTCCGTGGGGTGATAATGCCCGTTATCCATAAGCGGCAAGCACCCGCGAGTAGCCGCGTATGTTAACGCAAACTCCGCGCTGCCGACGGTGTAACTTTCTACGCCTATTCCGAAAACTTTGCTTTCGACGCAAGGCTTAACGAGGTCTTTGTCGTAACCGGACAATATGGCGTCGATAGACTCTTTATATCTGATTCTCGGCCCCATTCTGTCCGCGGGAACGTCTTTCATTCCGTCGCCCGTCCAAACGTTCATAACGCACGGAATACCCGTTTCTTTTGCGAAATACTCGGAAATCCTTACGCACGCTCTGCCGTGAGCAATCCAGAAATCTCTGATATTTTTATCGGGAGACGAAAGCGTTAGCCCCGACGCCGCCATAGGATGCGAGAAGAACGTGGGGTTAAAATCGAGTCCCATATCGTGTTTCTTGGCAAAGTCAACCCATTTTTTGAAGTGTTTCGGTTCGATTTTATCTCTGTCGACGAATTCGCCCTTTTCAAAAATCGCGTAGCACGCGTGCACGTTGATTTTCTTTTTCCCGGGGACGAGTTTAATGACTTCCTCTAAGTCCGCCATAAGTTCTTCGGGAGTTCTCGCCTTGCCGGGGTAATTGCCCGTCGTTTGAATTCCGCCCGTCAAAGGTCCGTCGTGATCGAATCCCGTAACGTCGTCGCCTTGCCAACAATGCAAGGACACGGGTATGCTCGACAATACGTCTAAAGCCTTGTCCGTATCGACGCCGTACTTCTTGAATAAGTTTTTCGCGCTTTCGTAATTAGTCATTCTGTTTACCGCCTTTTTTATTTTTAAGTGTTCTCCGCGCCGCCGATATTCTGCGCCGCCGCGTAATAACCGAGCAAATATGCTTTCAGTTTCTTATATAATACCACAAATCTAGGATAATTACAAGACAAAATCGTACTTTTCGTAATTCTTTTCCTTCTATATTTTGACTTTTTATTACGTTTTTTTGACTATTTTTCAAACAAACCGAACTTAACGAACGCGTAACTCTCCCGCATCTCAGTATCGCCGTTTTCCGTTTTCATCGGCGCGAAGTTGTTGGGACTCACGTTTTTAGGCTCTTCCTCAATCGGACAATGGTGCGGACCTAAAAGATTGCGATTACCCGAAAACAACGTAATTTCCGCAACGTTTTCGCCGCGTTTTACGCAATCGGATATATCGGCAACCGTTCCGAAGTAAGATTTTTCCGCGGGCTTACCGTTGACGATCGCTCTCGCTGCGCCGTACCGCCCTTCGAGGCTTAAATAAGACGGTTTGCCTTCACTATAAAACTTAGAACGTATCGTAACGCTACCCGCAAAAAACGGGTATCCGTCTTTAACGAAATCGTCGACCGTCGTTTTACGCTTGCCGATATAAAAGTCGCTCGCCAGATATACGTTTTTCTCGTTACCGTCCTCAAAACCCGTCTCCGAATACACGCCGAAATTGCCTTGAAGATAGCACGCCTCTATAGACGTATCGTATGCGAGACAATTTTTCAAACTCTCCGTTACGTTTTCGCCGAACAACGCATAATAAACCTTTTCGCTTTCAAAGAAGTTTATTTTCAATACGACTTCGTTTGCTCCGCGACGAATAAACCTCGAAATATCCGCTTTTCTTATTTTCTTTTCAAAATCCGACACGCCGTCAAACGACGTTTCAAAGCCGTTCACTTTGCAATAAACGCCGTTCATACTCTCCGACAAAAAAGCTATTCTGCTCGGAACGTCTTTCACGAAAAAGGAATATTTAAGCCACAATTCGCCGTTAAAACGCTTTTTCAACAGTTCGTTGAAAATCGCCAAGTGATGTTTCGGCTCTCCGTAATTTATCCCGTCAAACGACGTTGCCGCGTAATCGAGAAGCATATAGTTATCCGCCGCCGATATTATCTTAAAAGGAGCGGAAAGCGTTATTACTTCTTTTTCGGGTTTTCGAATCGGACTTTCGGTGCAGTAAAACAACACGACGGACTCGCACGGAGCCAAACTTATTTTGCCACCGACGACCTCCGTTTTTCCCGTTTCTAAATCAATTTTCTTAAAACTCTTAAACTCGCCGCTATATTTTACCGTATAAGTTTTCTCGGTGCTCAAATTAACCGCGTAAATAAACTTTTCGTCGTTAAACTCTCTCAACGTCGATTGAATCTCCGTTCCGTAGTCGTCGACGGAATAAGGTTGCGCTTCGACTATTTCTTGAAGAGTAACGTTCGTCTTAAATCCGTATTCGTGCCTTTCCGATTCGAGATAATCGGGTGTTCCGTCTAAAAACAAAATCTTACCGCCGTTCTTATAATACTCTTCGAATATCTCCGCGGTGGTTTTATCCATCGTAACCGTTTTCGGAAACACGACGTAATCGTAACTACACTCACCGACTACGAGAGAATCTCCCTCCGCGCGTGCAAGTTTTTGCATTACCGTTTCGTCTATAATATGATAACACACGTTCATAGCGGATAATTTCGTCGCGCACTCTAAATACGACTTATCCACCGGAAGAACGTTGTCGAAATCGTCTCGCTTATAATCGAAATACATACTGCGTATCGGTGAAAAATAAGCCACGTTTACTATTTGCTTGCTTTCGCCGAGCAAATATCCGAGTTTTGCAAAATAATCGTTAAACTCCTTAAATCCCGCACGTACCCACGGGTTAACGCGTGAAAAATGTACGGGATAATCGCGCTTCCCTTGTCCCTCTTCCGTGTACGGAAGCAAGTGCTGACACATTAAATTAACGCCGTTTACGTACTGCCATTCCGCAATACGTTTAAGTTCTTTCGGAGTAACGTCCCACCCACAACAAGCAAACGTTTCCGTAAGTACGCGCTTTTTGCCTCGTTGCGCCGCGACGCTCGCTACCTGCTTTGGAACGATTACGTTTTTAAGATCTCTTCCTAAATGATCTATACCGGGTATATGTTCGTACATATAACTCGGCATAATACCGCCGCAACAAAGCATTTGCCATCTGAGATCGCGTTCCTCTATATAATGCCCCGTAAGTTCCACGCCGTTCTTTTCACACCATTCGTATATCTTCTTAGAAAATCCGACGTGTAACGCTTGCATGCACTTCCAATACCTGTATCTAAACTCACGATAGCCTTTTTTCTCGACGAACATAAGTCCTAATTTATCGTAAATATCTTCGCCGTATTTTTCTTTGAATACTTTTATTAAGGTTCTCGTGTAAGGGTGCTCGCCTCTGTAATATTGCGGTTCGTCGGTAAAAAAGCCCTTTAACTTCTTAAAATTTTCGCCGAGTTTTACTTTATACTTTTCATGCGTTTCCGCTATAAACTTATCTACGACTTCGGGATTTAATATATCGGCGGTAGAAGACGCTACGCGTTCGTATACGTTTAAGTATTCCCCTCCCGCTTCGCCGCGACTTACGCGAACCAACGCTTCCCCCGAAATATCGTAAGAAACGGTCGCTTCGGCATCAAACTCACCTTTTTTATAAGTTAAAAACCTGTCTCGATTTGCCTCGTCCTCGAGAAGTTTTCCTCCCACGAATCCGCTCGGAAACCCGTTTTCGTCGTACGCCCAACCTTCCGTTCCTTGTTTTTCGCTCTCGTCCAAACACGCGTTAATACATTCAAACCACTCGTCGCTTAGATATTCGGTGGTAAGCCCCGCCCGAGCATGCATAAAATATCCGCCAAAGCCCTGTTCTTTCATCCAACGGACTTGCTCGCGAAGTTCGTTTATTTCAAGTTTTCCGTTCCAACTCCAAAAAGGGATAGGGCGGTAGTTTTTTATATTCTCTTCTTTAAAAGTTTTATCGTAATCCATAAACACACCGTTTAACCGTTATTCTCTTTACCGTCCGAGACGTCGTCGTGCTTTGCGGATACGGAATCAACGGATTTTTTAACGTCTGCTTCCGCCTTTTCAATCTTTGCGGCTTCGCTGATTTTACGTTTAGCGGTCACCCCCCGCTCCGCGTTAATCGCTATCTCCTCTTTCTCGTTCGGCAATAAAAGCGGTATCTTTCTTATAACGTAATAAACGATTATCGCTATTCCGCCCAAAATAAAAACGACCGACTGCCACTGCGACGGGGCAAGTCCTAAAATTTTCGCGCCGCGGTAATCCGTTCTAAAAAACTCTATCACTATACGCCATACACCGTAAGCAATCAAATACACGGGCATGGTAAGGCGGCAACTGCGTTTAAAGTACGTTATCGACAACACCGCGAACAACGCAAACAGAAAAAGTGATTCGTACAACTGCACCGCCGTATAATACCCGTCGAAAACGACTCTTCCCGACGAAGAATAATAATTATATCTCGGAACGGTTCCGAACACCCATTCACCCTTAACGGAACTTATCAGTTTCCCGTGGCAGCAACCCGCGGTTAAACAACCTATTCTGCCGAAAGCGTGCGCGATTACTATACAAATCGGCGCGACGAGGAAAATCTTTTCAAATTCTCTTTTGTGCAAATCTTTATCTTTACCCTTAAAATAAAACTTACCGGCAAGAAAGTACACGACGAGGAAGGTTGCCGCTCCGCCGATGAAACCGCCCATAGCGGTTATTCCCGCGCCGTAAAAATCCCACACGCCGGAATCTATTAAATCGTAAATCGCTTGATACAGTTTCGCGAACAAAAACCCCACCGCGATAGATATTATTATAACGAAAAAAACGAAGTCTTGAACTTTCGTCGGCATTCCTTTTTTCTTCGTATAAAGATAAAAGACGATAACGCAAGCGATTATACCTATCGCGATCATTAACCCGTAAAGATATACGGAAAGTTCCTTTCCGAACAACGTAAAACTAAATAGCGGTTGCGGATGCATAAACACACCTTCCAAAAAAAATTTTAAAATTTAACGGCAAATATCGTTTTAACACGAAAAATTATTTGCTTTTATCTCTTATTTTGTGTATAATGTATAGGATTTTACGGAGAAGTATCGAAGTGGTCATAACGAGCTGCACTCGAAATGCAGTTGCC
>CAZNWP010000056.1:0-7622 GCA_964576995.1 uncultured Christensenella sp.
TGAACGATTTCGTCTACGCTTTTGCTTCTTACGCAAAGCGGAATGGCGTCTACGTTGCCGAACGTTTTAAATAAGACGCATTTACCTTCCATAACGGGCATACCCGCTTCCGGGCCTATGTCGCCGAGTCCTAAAACCGCGGTTCCGTCGGTTACCACGGCTACCGTATTTCCTCTGCCCGTCAATTCGAAAGACTTATTATAATCTTTCTGAATTTCCAAGCAAGGTTGCGCTACGCCGGGAGTATAAGCGAGAGACAAATCGTCTCTGTTTTCCACCTTAACTTTCGATACGACTTCGATTTTACCTTTCCATTCTCCGTGCAATCTTAACGATTCTTTTGCATAATCCATTTTTTAATGCCTCCGATTTATATATGTAAATTTATTTATTAAATGCGTTGTAAATAGCCTTGATACATCTCTCGTAATCCGCGTCTGCAACGCCGATTATTATGTTAAGTTCGCTAGAACCCTGATCTATCATTCTAATGTTTATCTTTGCTTCCGCGAGCGCGCTAAATAGTTTAGCGGCGGTACCCGATCTTCTCGTCATACCGTGACCAACCGTCGCGATGAGCGAAATGTTTTCAATCACGTGTATATAGTCGGGATTGACGTTCTCTCGTATTTCGTTAACGATATCGGACAGTACGCCGTTTTTAAGTTGTTCCGTCGCGAGTATTACCGATAAAGTGTCTATACCCGACGGAAGGTGTTCCACGCAAATGCCGTGGTGTTCTATAACGGATAAAACCTTGCGGATAAAACCGACTTCGGAATTCATCATCGACTTCTCGACGGATAATACGGTGAAGCCCTTTTTGCCCGCTATGCCCGTTACGATAAAACTCGAATCGTTCGCGTACATTTCGTTGGGAACGATCATCGTTCCGGCATCCGACGGACTGAACGTATTTCTTATGTTTATGGGAATTTTCCCTTTCATTACGGGGAAAATCGCTTCCGAATGAAGAACGGACGCGCCCATATACGAAAGTTCGCGAAGTTCTTTATACGTTATTTGTTTAATGGGTTTACTCTCGGGAACGATTCTCGGATCGCAAACGAGGAAGCCGCTTACGTCCGTCCAATTCTCGTAAAGGTCGGCGTTTACGCCGCGCGCGATAACCGAGCCCGTTATATCGCTTCCGCCGCGCGAAAACGTTTTAACCGCCCCTTCGTAATTCTTACCGTAAAACCCCGGAATAACCGCGGTTTTAACGTCTTTAAGACGGGTTTTAACTTTGTCGTCGGTATAATCCTCGTTAAGTTTTCCCGCGCTGTCGAAACGAACCATATCCGCCGCGTCCACGAATTCGAATCCTAAATACTCAGCCATAAGACGAGCCGCGAGATATTCCCCGCGAGAAGCGGTGAAATCCTTGTCTTTCTTTTCGGTTATATCAAGTTCCGTGTCGTCGAGAATTTTATTCACGTCGAACGACAACGCCAAGCCTTCCGCAATATCGGTAATTCTCTTTCTTACCACGGAAAAACTTTCTTTACATTCGCCGTTTTTGACGAGTTCGTCGTAACAACGGTAAAGAGCGTCGGTAACTTTCACATCGTCTTTCGTTCTTTTACCGGGAGCGGAAACGACGATATATCTTCTCGAATCGTCGGACGCGATTATTTCTTTGATCTTCTTAAAGGTATCGGCGTTAGCCATACTCGTGCCGCCGAATTTGCAAACTTTAACCATTATTTTATCTTTCTGCCTTCTAAATAATATCTTTTTTCTACGCCCTCGCCCATAGAGAACGTTTTTCTCGGAAGAGAGCCTTTTTTGGAAACGTAAGCGAACAAGTCGGATTTATCAATCTTGTCAAAGAGTATTCCGACGGAATTTTTATTTCCGTCGACGAGAGAGAACAACGCCTCCTCGCCGTGAATATAATCGACTTCGCCTCCGTTTTCCGCTATATATTTTTTAATATACGCGTCCGCGTCCGTTATAATTTGCGGAATATCTTCCGCTTTTCCGTACTCGGTCAACGCCCCGTCTCTGTAAACGCGAGTGCTTCCGCGAACGGCTTTTATAAATCCGTTTACGAATTTTTCGGTATCTACGCCCGCGACGTATCTGAATATCGGTTCGAAATAAATGCCCTCGTCATATATATTGACGAATTCCGCAAGCGCGAATCTTGCGGGGTGATTTGCTTTTTCGCTTTCCTTTAACGTCTTTTTAACGTTATTCCAATGCGCCTTTGCCGTGGCGAGCGAGTGATTGCCGTCGCCGACCGCGAACGCGAATTTATCTTCTTTGCCGTATTTTTTTATAAGTCTTTCGGTGTCTAACAACCGCTCGAACGCTTTTAATACGGTATCGGAGTCTTTTATATAATAACCTTCCAATCTGCCGCCGCCCATATTCAGTTCGAAATCGTACAGTTTTTGATAGTTTCCTCGTTCGGCGTATAGCGTTTCGTTTATTTTGCGCTCTTCGTCGTCGAACAATACCATAATATGCGAAAATTCCGCTTCGGCGTTTTCCCTTATTTTAAGTCTCGGCGGAATACGCTCTTCTATCGTTCCTTCCGTCGAACGTATCAACGCGTCGGATTTTTGCGCGTACTCGTACTTTTCGAGATCCACCGCGCCTATTAAACCTATGCGACGTTTAACGTACGGCGTACTGCGCACGGTTAATATAAACCCCTCGGACAATTCTTTGAACGCGCCCGCTTTTATATACTCGGAAATATTGAGGTTTGCCTTTTTTATTCGTTCATCCGCCCCGTCGCCGAGATAAACCTCGGGCAAAATAAGGTCGAACGCGGTTCTTTTTCCCTCGGTAAGCCGAGCGAGTTTTTCCCAATATCCTCTGTCGCCCGTAAACTGATCGCACGCGATACACGCCCACGACGCGTAATCTTCGGTATTAGGCAATAAAATTTTGCAAGGAACGAGCCCCGTTTCTATCATAATCTACTTAACCTCGACTAAAATTAAAGGCAAATAACGACGACCGTAACCACCGCCAAGACTAGCGCGAGCGCGCCGTAACCTATATTTTTCCAAACCTTGCGAGATTTGGATTCGCTTTCTTCTTGAAATTGAACGTTGTTTTCTTCTAACATAAATACTCCCTCCGTATTTTTCGCGCCGTTATCTGCGCGAGTTCTCCAATTCTTTCCAGTAGTATCTCGTCAAGATTTTTCTGAGCATTGCGGCGTCCGCGTAACGAGTTATCTTGCCGCCCTTAACTATCGATATAATTCCCGTCTCTTCCGACACGATAAGCGAAACGACGTCTATATTCTCCGTAACGCCTATGCCCGCGCGGTGGCGAGTACCGAGATCTTTCGGAATATTGTCTAAGTTTTGCGACAACGGTAAAAAACAACCCGCCGCTACTATTTTAGTATCGTTTATAATCATCGCGCCGTCGTGAAGCGGGGTTTTTGGGAAAAATACGCTTTCGATAAGTTCGCTCGATATATCGCTATCGAGTCTGACGCCGCTGTCTATAATCTGATTGGGAACGTTATCCGTAGATAAAACGATTATCGCGCCCGTATCGTTTTTTGACATATTCTGCAAGGCTTTTATAATTTCGGATATGCAGTTTTCGACTTTCTCTTCGTCGTGAGATCTGCTCTCGCCTTTTTTTACGTCGGTAAGTTTAAGGTTACGCTTCGCCCATATTATTCTTTTCAATTCCACCGAATACAAAACCGCTATGCTTACTATAAACGCTATCGGGAAAACGAGGAAAATCGCGCCGCTGATTCTAAGCAGAGCGAAAACCGCCGCTATCACCACCGTGAAAAACGAAAACAACGCGACGAGCCAACCCGAATTATTATCGAATAAAAACTTGATTAACACGAAATACAACGTCGCAAACAATAAAATCCCCGCAATAAACGCGACTAAAAAGTCTGCGTTTGCGGATAGATTATTAATAAGTTCTTTAAATTTTTCGTAAAAAGACATATATTTTCTCCTACAACCCTAAATTATCACAACGCGTCCGTCATTATGCCGAACACGGTTATCCACATTTGCTCGTCGGCGTCGATAAGCCCGCTCTTTATCTTATAATCGGAATCGGCGAGAACATCCACCGCTTTTTTTAAGGAACGCTTCTTGAACATCGCGGCTTGTTGCAACGTTTTCGTCGCCGCGTATTCTTTTACGTTAAACGCACGCGCGAGTTCGCTCGAATTTTTTCCGCTTATAGCAGCCAACAAAAGCCGCCTGAAATAGTTATAAACGGAGACGAGTATTCTCTGCGACGGTTCGCCCTTGCCGAGCATATCCGTAATAACCGACAAGGCGAGATCGAAACGCTTTTTACCGATATAATCGGTGAGTTCGTATATTTTATATTCCGTATCGCGCGAAACGAGAAGTTCGACCGTTTTAGCGTCGACAACTCCGCCCTCGCCCGCGTACGCAACGAGTTTTTCCGTTTCGAGTGATATGCGAGTCATATCCGACAAGCAATAACCGACTAAAAGCGAAGCGGTTTCCCCGTCGACGGACACGCCGTTTTTAGCGCATTCGCCCTTAACCCATCTCGTAAGCACGCCCGCGTCCGCCTTTCCGCAATCGACGACGGCGACGCTCTCGAACTTCTTTATATAGTCGCAAGTTTTTTCGTTAAGCACGACGAGTATTCCGCAATCCGAGGGATTTTCCGCAAAAGAGTTAAACTCCGCGCTGTCTTTTTTGGGATAGAATTCGCGTATGGCGGTTACTCTTTTCTCGCTCATAAACGGATACGCGCCGAGCGACGCGAAAAAATCACCCGTTTCGCCGTCAGATCCGTCGAACGAAGCGAAGTTAAGCGACGGCTCGGATAAATACTTATTCTTAATTAAGGATAAGCCGCGTTCTCTGAAATACGCGTCCTCGCCTTCGAAAAAATATATCGCGTAGGGTTTATCACCGTTTTCCACGCTGTTTTTAAACTCAGAAAATTTCAAAACCAAACTCCCTCTTATACATTTTACCACTAAATAAATTTTTTGGCAATCGTTACGACGACGCCTTTACGGATTTTTTAATTTTTTTACAAACGAACGAAGTAAGTTCCGTCGACTTCGCCGTTATCAAAATTCGAGTTCGCCCTAAAAGTCGCGAACTTTTTCGGATTAAACGCGCCGTAAACTCTATCCGCATAGTCGCACGCCGCCATAAAATCGTACTCTTCAGACGGAAAGTCTCGGTAATTCGCGGTATCGCCGAACTCGTGAAGCACCGCAACGCTTTTACCTTTCACGGTTGCGATTACGCCTATCCCGCCGCCCGCGTAACGTATTTCCACGCAACCCGCCTTAAAACTTTCTTCGCGCGTAGCGGAACAAGTTAAATCGGGAAACGACTTAAAAGTTATAAACTCGTCGTTTTCACGCTTATTTCCGTAGTAACGCATCTCGTCGACGTCGAAAGCGTATAGCAACTTCGTCGCGTAACGATGCAGCGAAAAGTCGAGATTTTCGTTAAGCAATACGACGCAATTAAAACTCGTCGTTTCCGTTTTAGAAGAAAACGCTGATAAAGTCGATAGCGGCAAATCGTACCCCGCGTCGGCTATAATCATTATATTGGTATCTTCGCACGAAACGACGACGAACGAAATACCGCTCGTTCCGCGCGCGTAAATCTTGACGGCGTTATATTCCGCGACGGAAGAAAAGACGCACCCCGCCAAGCACGCGACGGCGCACGACGCGGCAACTACCGTTTTAGTTAACTTTTTTAAATTAAGTATTCCGCTTTCAACGATAAGAGCGGCGTAATAGAACGTCGAAAACGCGCCGACGGCAACCCCGCCCACGATGAAAAACTTATAATCAATCGCGTTTATCACGGCGTTCACCGCGGTTAAAACGTATTTTAAAATAAACAAGGCGTAAAAAGAAACGCCGAACGCTCCGCCTAGTATCGAAAGAAGCAATAACGCGGTAAAAATCACGCCCGACGCTGGTATAAACAAGAGGTTTGCCGCAACGGAAATCACGGAAAACGTTCCGAACGACGATAGCGATATAGGTATCGCGACGACTTGCGCCGCAAGAACCGTTCCGAGCGAAGAAGCTATCTTTTCCGGCAAAAACTTTAATAGCGACGCAAACGGCTTAGACAATAAGAACATTCCGTATACGACGCCGAAAGACAATCTAAACCCCACGCAAAACATTTGCACTGGGAAAAGCAACAATACGATAATCGCGGCGAAGGACACGGAGGACAAACCGTCGTACCGTTCTCCGAACGCTCTTATAGAAAACGCGACGAAACACATTATCGTTGCTCGAAGCGAAGAGGCGGAAAATCCGCATACGCCAGAGTAAAACAAACACGCGAAGAACACGACGAAAGGAATAACCTCTTTGCGGACTTTGAGTTTTTTCAAAATAAAATAAACGAGCGACGACACGAACCCGATATGAAGCCCCGACACGGCGAAAAGGTGCGCAATGCCCGCGCTTCTGTACGACGTCAACGTTTCGTCCGTCATATAATCGGACGTTCCCGTCAACATAGCGTACGCCACGGCGAACTCGTCTCCGCCCATTCCCGATTTAAGCGAGTCTCTTATAAAAATATTCGTCTTTTGAAAAATATTCGAACGGTTGTCGTTTACGGTTACGTCGGAAGAATTTATATACGCGGAATATTTTACGCCGTTAGCGATATTCTCCGCGGCAAATCTGTTTTCGTAAAACAATCCCCTATCGTAAAGCGTTGCGGTGAAAGTTATTTCGTCGCCTATATCCGCTAACGTCTCGCCGCTTACGACGACGTATATTTTATAGCGACTTTTACCGCTCACAACGCCGTCGAGTTCCGCTTTATCGAGAACGAGCGCCGCGCCGTTTTCCGTTTCGTTACACTCGGCTATTCTCGCGGTAACGGTGTAAACGTGTCCGTTTACGTCGGCGGAGTCGTAATTTTCAACCGTAACGCGAAAAGATAAAAACCCCGCCACAAAAAACGAGGTTAAAACGAGAGCGGTTATCGCTCCTCTTTTATATTGCTTATTAGACGCGGAATAAATTACGTAAAGTGCGGTGCAGGCGACGAACGTTAAAACCGAAAACACGGCGTAAAAACCCGAACCGATTAACAGAAAATACGAAAAGAATAAGCCCGCGGCGAGCGATAACGCCGCGAAAAGCGTCGGACGAAAGTTTATTATCTTCTTCATTTTGCCGTGCATATCCTTTGTATTTTTTAAACTTTAAAAAAAGTTTGCGTTTTCTATTGCAAATTTATAAATAATCTGTTACAATGTATACGTCGAACGAAAACGGAGTTATCCTTTTTCTTTCGACAAGCCTTCGCGGTACGATAGGAATGGTCAAAAAAATCCACAATTACTATTAAAGAAGGTTCGCGTCAAAATCGCCTAGCGGCGCTTCCGATTGTCGTTTACGCAATCGCTAATAGGAAGATGCGAAACGGTTTTGCAGATCACTTCGCCTGTTGACGAAACGGGTTATTATTTCCTTTCCGTCGGCCGATGCAGGTTATTTTTAATAATCGCGGGAAAGCCCCGATATAATTTTCGCGCCGTCGCAAAATGCGACGGCGCGTCTTTTTGGTAGCCCCACGGAGAATCGAACTCCGGATTCAGCCTTGAGAGGGCTGCGTCTTAACCGC
>CAZNWP010000057.1:0-7598 GCA_964576995.1 uncultured Christensenella sp.
ATTCTACTTTGAACATTGCGTTCGGCAACGCTTCGCGTACTATGCCTTCGGTTTCGATTACGTCGTCTTTTGACACAAACTATTCCTCCTGTATTTATTCGTTTCGGCGTCTATCGCTTTCCTCAATTTATAATCGGAAACGGGTTCGCCGTTACGTATTCTTGCGGCAAAGTCCGGTAAACTCGCCGACTGAATTTTTTTTAAGTGTTTTAAGTTTTTCGATTTCGGTTTTTTCGTTTTACGCGTTTTTCCGTCGACTACCGTCGCGAAGCCGCTTTCTATTTCTACGACTAAACATTCGTGCCCTTCGTCGCGCCCGCGTAAACTTATTACCAAATCGCCGCGTTTTATATCTTCTTTAATCATAAAGTCAATATCTCAACGCCGTCGTCTTTAATCACCACGGTGTTTTCGTAGTGTGCGGACGGCTTACCGTCCAGCGTTACCACGCCCCATCCGTCGTTCAAGAAACCGACCTTCCACGTTCCGGCATTTATCATAGGCTCTATCGCGATGGTCATACCGCTTTTCAGTCTGATGCCCGTACCCTTTCTCCCGTAATTGGGAACGGAGGGATCTTCGTGCATTTCTCTGCCGATACCGTGTCCGACGAGTGCTTTAACGACGCCGTAACCGTTCGCTTCCGCATGACATTGAACCGCGTAACCTATATCGCCGAGCGGTGTACCCGCTCTTAGATTTTCAATCGCTTTGAAGAAACATTCGCGCGTTACGTCGACGAGTTTTTTCTTTTCGGGCGATACGCTTCCGATAAGGAACGTCCGCGCCGCGTCGCCGTGGTAACCGTCATATTCAACTCCGACGTCAACCGATACGATTTGTCCTTCTTTGATATACACGTCGTTCGACGGAATACCGTGAACTACTTGTTCGTCGATGGATATGCAAGTCGACGCGGGGTAACCTTCGTAATTTAGGAAAGAAGGTCTACCGCCGACTGACTTTATATAATCGTAAGCAATTTTATCGAGTTGCGCGGTCGTCATACCGACTTTAATGCTTTCGCCTATAAGTTCGAGTACGTTTGCGGTGAGTTTACCGCTTACGCGCATTTTTTCGATTTCTTCTTCGGTCTTGACCGTGATCATTTTGCTATAACCTTCATTACTTCTTTGAAAACTTCCGCTCCGCTACCGTGAACTACTTGTTCGTCGATGGATATGCAAGTCGACGCGGGGTAACCTTCGTAATTTAGGAAAGAAGGTCTACCGCCGACTGACTTTATATAATCGTAAGCAATTTTATCGAGTTGCGCGGTCGTCATACCGACTTTAATGCTTTCGCCTATAAGTTCGAGTACGTTTGCGGTGAGTTTACCGCTTACGCGCATTTTTTCGATTTCTTCTTCGGTCTTGACCGTGATCATTTTGCTATAACCTTCATTACTTCTTTGAAAACTTCCGCTCCGCTACCTTCACCGCTCACGTTTACGAGTTTGCCTTGCTTGGCGTAATAATCAATAAGCGGTTTGGTTTGAGAGTTGTAAACGGAAATTCTCTCCTTAACGGATTCCGTATTGTCGTCTTTTCTCACGTAAAGCGCTCCGCCACATTTTTCGCAAATCATACCGTCGCCGATGACGTCGGTATGGTAAGACGCTTTACATTCGGAACAAACTCTTCTGCCCGTTATACGGTGCAAAATCGTTTTTTCGTCTACCACGAGATTTAATACGATATCGGGCGTACTGAACTCGTCGAGTCGTTCCGCTTGATATATGTTCCTCGGAAACCCGTCTAAAATATAATTAGTCGCGCAGTCGGAAAGAGAAAGTCTGTTTTTTACGATTTCCACCGTAATTTCGTCGGGACAAAAATCCCCGCGATCTATGATTTCCGCAATCGCTACTCCGAGCGGCGTTTTACGTTTGATATTATCTCTAAAAATGTCGCCCGTAGAGATATGCGAATAACCCGTTTTTTCAACGATAAGATCGGCTTGTGTTCCTTTTCCGCTTCCCGGCGCGCCGAGAAGAACGATTTTCATTTTATTTCAAGAATCCCTTATAGTTCTTCATCATTATTTGAGACTGCAACGCCTGATCGAATTCGAGCGCGACGGAAACCATAATCAAGAGCCCCGTTGCGGAGAATACGTTGACGAGACTGCTATCTATCGCCTTAAATACGAGCGACGGAATGAGCGCGACGAGAGCCAAGAAGATTGCTCCGAAGAGCGTCAATCTGTTTGAAACTCTGCGCAAGTAGTCCGCAGTCGGTTTGCCCGGGCGCGTGCCGGGGATAAACCCGCCGTTGCCCTGAATACTTTTACTTATATCGTCCGGATTGAACTGTATCTGGTTGTAGAAATACGCGAAGAATAATATCAACACGCAAAGCACTACCATATAAAGCCAAGTTCCGGTACCCATATAACGTCCCCACCACGTGTTAGCGGTTTGAACCCCGAACAAATTCATAATCAAATCGGGAAAACTCAAAATCGCGTAAGCGAAGATGAGAGGCATAACGCCCGCGGAGTTGACTTTGATGGGAATGTGCGTCGATTGCCCGCCGTACATTTTTCTGCCTTTAACCTGTTTGGCGTATTGAACGGGAATTTTACGTTCCGCGCTTTCAACGGTTACGATTGCCGCGAAAATCACGACCGCCGCTACCGCAAACCCTACGAGAGACCACGCCGCTTTTGCAGTTTGATCCGCAACGAAGAGTTTTTGAATGAGCGAAAGAATCGAGTTGCCCGCGGTTGCTACGATACCCGCGAAGATTAACATCGAGATACCGTTTGACACGCCGTAGTCGGTAATTCTTTCACCGAGCCACATAGTAAGGCACGCCCCCGCCGTATAAACGATAACGAGGAAAGCGTAACTTAAAAATTTAAGAAATCCGCTTGCTCCGAAAAGTTGTTCTGTGTGCACGCTACCGCTAAATGCGACGAGAATACCTATTGATTGAGCAATTGCGAGAACGAGCGTCAAAATACGCGTGTAAGCGTTTATTCTGCGTCTGCCCTCTTCGCCTTGCTTCGACAATCTTTCAAGAGCGGGAATACCCACCGTTAAAAGTTGAATGATAATCGACGCGTTGATGTAAGGACCTATTCCCATCGCAAAGAACGTTGCTTGACCTAACGCTCCGCCGGATACGGCGCTCATTAAATCGAGGAAAGTATAATTTTCAAGATTCTCGAGCGTGCTTACTCCCGGAACGGGGAGCCAACAACCTATTCTGTAAATAAACAGAATGGCGATGGTAATAAGAATTTTTCTTCTTACCTCTTTAATTTTAAACGCATTTACTATCGTTTGCCACATTTTAACCTCCTTATTATAGGGGTAGTTCTTAGAGTTGTTCCGCTTTACCGCCGGCTTTTTCGATCGCTTCTTTTGCGGAAGCGGAGAAAGCGTCGGCTTTAACGGTAAGCGACTTGGTGAGAGCGCCGTTACCTAATACTTTGACTCCAACGCTGTCTTTAACGATTTTGATAAGACCTTTTTCGTTAAGCGCAACTGCGTCTACAACGGAACCCGCTTCGAAACTTTCTTCTAAAACGGAAAGGTTGACGATGCTGTAAACTTTTCTGAAATGATTATTGAAGCCGCGTTTAGGTATACGACGGATAAGGGGC
Organism: uncultured Christensenella sp.; assembly: GCA_964576995.1. Taxonomy (GTDB): domain Bacteria; phylum Bacillota; class Clostridia; order Christensenellales; family Borkfalkiaceae; genus UBA1259. The sequence goes on from CAZNWP010000057.1 coordinate 3,613, forward strand.
ATTTGACCGCCTTCGAATCCGGGACGAACACCGCCGCCGCTTCTTGCCCATTGACCTTTATGTCCCTTGCCGCTGGTTTTGCCGAGCCCCGAGCCGATTCCTCTGCCGAGTCTTTTAGCGGGCGTAACCGCGCCTTCTGCGGGACTTAAATTTCCTAATCTCATTTTAATGCTCCTTTACTTTACGTTTTCGACTTTGAGAAGGTATTTAACCTTTTCGATATTGCCGAGTATGCAGGGATTTGCTTCGTGAATCTTAAAAGAGTTGACTTTTTTAAGTCCTAACGCTTCCACCGCCTTTTTGTGAGCGGGAAGAACGGATATCGTACTTTTCACGAGCGCTACTTTGATTTTTTCGTTTGCGGTTTTTTTGGTAGCCATAATTATTATCTATCCTCCTTAACCGTTGATTTCTTCCGCGGATTTGCCACGGATAGCGGCGATTTGTTCCGCCGTTCTCAAAGACTTCAACCCTTCGATAGCCGCTTTAACGCAGTTGATGGGGTTATTGGTTCCGTGAGATTTGGTTCTTATGTTGGTAATACCTACTGCTTCCATAACCGAACGAACGGGACCGCCCGCGATAACGCCGGTACCTTCTTCGGCGGGCATCATTAAAACCGCGCCTCTGCCGAATTTACCCAATACTTCGTGGGGAATACTCGTTCCGAGAAGGGATACGGGAGTCATATTCTTTTTCGCTCTCGCGGTCGCTTTATCGATAGCCTCGGGAACTTCCGTAGATTTTCCCATAGCGCAACCGATTTTACCGTTGCCGTCTCCGACTACGACGAACGCCGCAAATCTCATGTTTCTACCGCCTTTAACGACTTTGGTAACGCGGTTGATTGCAATAGTTTTTTTGATCAAGCCGTCGTTTTCTTCAGCCCTTTTAGGGCCTCTGTTATTATCTCTTGCCATAATAGATGTCTCCTTGATATTTTAGAATTGAAGGCCGCCTTTTCTCGCGCCGTCGGCAAGAGCCGCGACTCTGCCCGTGTAAAGATATCCGCCTCTGTCGAAAACTACGGTTTCAATCTTTTTAGCCTTTGCCTTCTTCGCAACGAGTTCGCCTACCGCAAACGCTTGCGCTTTCTTGTCCTTGCCGTCGAAAGAGCCTTTCAACTCTTTATCGAGCGTAGACGCCGTAACCAAGGTGTTTCCTTTAACGTCGTCTATTACTTGAACGTAAATATGATTAAGACTTCTGTAAACGGAAAGTCTGGGCATTTCGGCAGTGCCTTTTACTTTTGCTCTGACTCTCTTATGTCTTTTAAGTCTGTCTTGATTTTTATTAATTTTGCCTATCATTACGATTTCTCCTATAAATACTTTTCGCGGATTATTAAGCCGCACTCGGCAGGCGGATTTCTCCGCCCACTAAAAGTTCTTTAATTTTAGCCTTTCGCTCCGGCAGCCTTACCGACTTTTCTGTCGATAACTTCGTTACCGTAACGTATTCCGTATCCGTGGTACGGTTCGGGTTCTCTGATACCTCTAACTTTAGCCGCGAACTGTCCGACTTGGCATTTGTCGATGCCGCTGACGACGATTTCGGTTTGAGAGGGACATTCTAAGGTGATGCCAGTCTCTTCGGCTACTTCTACGGGATGAGAAAATCCTACGTTTAATACGATTTTGTTGCCTTGCTTAGCAACCTTCCAACCTACGCCGTTTACGATAAGGTTCTTTTTGTAACCTTCGGTTACGCCTTTAACCATATTCGCGGTAAGCGCGCGGTATAAACCGTGTTTCGCTTTCGTCGGACCTAAGTCGTTCGCTCTCTTAAAAGAAACGACGTTTCCGTCAACGCTCGGCGTTATAACGGGATCGTATTCTTGAACGAGCGAGCCTTTCGGACCTTTAACGCAGATCTCGTTATTTTTGATTTCTACGGTTACACCCGCGGGTAAAACAATGTGTTCGTTTCCGATTCTCGACATAATTTATACCTCCTACCAAACGTAAGCGAGAACTTCGCCGCCCTGATGGGCTTTCTTAGCGTTCTTACCCGTCATAATACCTTTAGAGGTGGATAAGATCGCGATGCCCAGTCCGCCCAATACTTCGGGAACTTCTTCGGTTCCGACGTAAACGCGGAGACCGGGTTTGCTGACTCTTTTAAGACCGGTGATAACTTTGTTCGCCCCGTCGTATTTAAGAGTGATTTTTATGGTGCCTTGAACGCCTTCTATTATTTCCACGCCGTTTACGTAACCTTCTTCGAGAAGAATTTGCGCAATCGCTTTTTTAGTGTTAGACGCGGGAATTTCAACAGTTTCGTGCTTCGCAGAAAGAGCGTTTCTGATACGCGTAAGCATATCCGCAATAACATCTGTCATATTTCTGTCCTCCTTCCTTACCAACTAGCCTTTTTAATTCCGGGAATCTCGCCTTTATAAGCAAGATTTCTGAAACATATACGGCATACGCCGTATTTACGGATTACCGCGTGCGGACGTCCGCAGATAGAGCATCTCGTGTAGGCGCGGGTAGAAAATTTAGCAGGTCTTTGCTGCTTATTTATCATTGATTTTTTAGCCATTTTGTAACTCCTTTTAATTACTTATTAGCAAAAGGCATTCCGAGTAAAGCGAGTAATTCTTTCGCTTCTTCGTCGGTAAGCGCGGTCGTGGTGATGCAAATATCGAACCCTCTGATTTTCTCGACCTGATCGTAAGTGATTTCGGGGAAAATGAGTTGTTCTTTAACGCCCATAGCGTAGTTACCTCTTCCGTCGAAAGACTTGGAAGATACGCCGCGGAAGTCTCTAACTCTCGGAAGCGCGACGGAAACGAGTTTATCGAAGAACTCGTACATTCTCGTGCCTCTCAAAGTTACCTTCATGCCAACGCCTTGTCCTTCTCTGATTTTGAAGTTTGCGACGGATTTTTTAGCCTTAATCATAATGGGTTTCTGACCGGAAATCTGTCTCAATTCTTCAACCGCGAGTTGAACGCTCTTGCTGTTATCCATTACATCGCCGAGACCGGAGTTAATCGTTATCTTGACGAGTTTGGGAACTTGATTTACGTTTTTGTAATTAAACTTTTTTATAAGCGCGGGAACGACAGTCGAGTCGTAGTACGCTTTTACTCTGTTCGGAGTTTTAATATTTTCTGCCATTTAATTTATCCTCCGTCCTTATTTCTCTTCCGCGGGAGTTTCCGCAGCCGCTTTTTTAGATTTCTTTTTAGCGGTTTTCTTAACTTCTTTGGCTTCTTTCGTCGCGTCTAAGATTGCGCCGCACTTTTTGCAAACACGTGCTTTCTTGTCGCCTTCGACTTTATAGCCGACTCTCGTAGCCTTGCCGCAAGCGGGGCAAACGACCATTACGTTCGAAGCGTCGATAGGACCGGATTGGTTCTGAATAGAACTGACTTCCTGAGCACTTCTCGCCTTTTTATGCTTCTTTTGAACGTTTACGCCGTCAACTACGACTCTGTTGTCTTTGGGCATAGCCACTAAAACTTTTGCAGTCTTGCCCGCGTCTTTGCCGGTAAGAACCAAAACGGTATCGTTCTTTTTAACTTTCATATCTGTACTCCTTATAACACTTCGGGAGCAAGGGAGATAATACGCATATAGTCTTTATCTCTCAATTCTCTCGCTATCGGCCCAAAGATACGGGTTCCTCTCGGTTGCTTCTGAGCGTCGATGATAACGGCCGCATTTTCGTCGAAACGAACGTACGTACCGTCGTTTCTTCTTACACCGGACGTGCTTCTTACGATAACCGCCTTAACGACGTCGCCTTTTTTAACTTGCCCGCCGGGAATAGCCGTCTTTACGCTAGCGACGATTACGTCGCCGATGTTGCCCGTTCTTCTGAAAGAACCGCCGAGCACTTTTATACACATTAACTCTTTCGCGCCGGAATTATCCGCCGATTTTAATCTGGTAAATGGTTGTATCACGTTGAGCCTCCTTACTTAGCCTTTTCGACGATTTCGGCAACTCTCCAATTTTTGTCTTTAGAGAGTTTTC
>CAZNWP010000058.1:0-2092 GCA_964576995.1 uncultured Christensenella sp.
GGGAAGTCTCGCGATTTCCGACGTTTCCGTCGCGCTCCCGCGGCGATCGCCTTGCCCTACGAACACCAACGCGACGTCCGCTTTTGCTCCGAGCGTTACCGCTTCTTTCTCGTACTCGTCGTTGCCCTCTTTCTCCGCGTCGTAACCTTTGGCAAAACCTACGACGTTAAAGCCGTACCTTTTAGCGTATTCCGCGAACTTCGCACTCTCGCCGTCTCGCGTTTCGCCGATTACGGCGACGGTCGTTTTTCTCTTTAACGGAAAACATTCCTCGTTTTTTAGCGTTACGACGGAAGAAGCCGCCGCCTTTTCTAAAAACGCGGTTATTTTGTCGTCCGTAGGTAAATTCATCGGTTTTATCTTGCTTTCCGCGCGTTCTTTTAAGCGCGAAGCGCAAGTAACGGCGCGAGCCAACGCCGCGTCGATAGTCTCTTCGGAAACGGCGAGCCCCTCTTTAACGGCTTCGTTTAATTGGTTTACGCTCGCAACTCCGCTCTCTACGTCTTTAACGGTTTTTACGTAATTGTCGTACGCTTCGGCGATGCCCGAACCGTTTCCGCCGTAATTTATCGACTCGCAATCGGCGGCGTAACAAACTTCGTCGGTCTTATTCGACAAAACGAAAACGTTTTTTGCAAGCGGTAAATTAGAAAACAAACTTTTTTCTATATCCGCTTTTTTATACGCCTCGTTTTTATACGTTCCGCCGTAAAGCACTGCCGCGTTGCCGCGGTCTATAAGCGTTTTTATCGTTTTATAATAATACTCGCAAATAGCGTTATTATCGGGAAGTTTATCCGCGTATCGCAACTCCGCGCAAGAAAGGGCGTTGCACGTAAAAATCGGAACGACTCCCGCGCACTCTACCGCCTCCGCGGCGGCTTTCGCGTACTCGGAATTAAGCAACGGTTCTTCGGATAACGCGACGGTATAAGCGACGCTTCTCGGCTTAAAATCAGGCAACGCCAGCGCGTCCGCGCCGCTCTCTTTCGCTTTCTTCGCTATATATCCGAAATAAACCCTTACTACGTCGATATCCCAGCAATTGACGAATTCGCTAAAATCGGGCATACCAAGTTCGTCCGCGACGTCTTTGCCGAAACGAACGGTAAACTTCGGAAAACCCGCGCTTACGGCGAATTCTTCGGAAAACTTGCCGATATCCGCCACGAGCGATATTTTTTGTTCGATTGTAAGTTTTTCTATAATCTCTCCGTATTCGATCATTTTCTACTTCCTACTTTTTCTTTGTCAAAACGGTGTTTTTAAGCTCGGTTTCGGTTAATTCACCCGAATCATTATATACGTAATACTTTTCGCAACGCTCGCAGTACCAATATTCTATATTGCCGTTCTCGGTATCCGTCGGCTCTTTTCTCGGCACGCAAGTCATATTGCTTTTTAAAGTTACGTATCCGCTTCCGTCGTACGTCCAATGCACGCCGTCTTCGTGCGCGCATTTCGCATACAAATAAGAGTTAGTATAACGGGTTAAATTATCGTAACCGATTATTTCTTCAACCGCGTCTTTGGTCGTGTGCTTAAAGAAAACATTTCCGACGGAATTAAAAGCGTTTTTTTCCACCGCCTTAACCGACGTCGGCAAGATTATATCTTGAACGTAGCTCTCAAAAGCGTAACCGTTTACGGTGTAAGAATTTATTTTTTTGCCGCCGACGGTGAAATTTTCGGGCAACGAAATCGAACTGCCGTAATTGTATCCGTTATAATGGTATAAGAACCAGTTATCGTCGTACCCCGCAAACTTGAAATTACCGACTTCGTAATAAGTCAACGTCTTGTTTATCGCCACCGCGTATTTGGCAACTTGCCCGTTATCATTGCTACCTTTTGTAAGGATTAAAGAAGGAGAAGAACTAAATACCTCTCTCAAATTTTTGCAACCGCCAAACGCGTCATCACCGATAGACGTAAGACCTCTCGGCAAAGTTATCTTCTCAAACGAAGAACAATAGTTAAACGCGTAAACGCCTATCGTATTTACGGTATTCGGTAAAGTTATCGACTTTAATAAAGCGCAACCGCTAAAAGCAGACGCTCCGATCGTGCCGACTTTCGTATCGCCGAGGTT
>CAZNWP010000058.1:2192-7442 GCA_964576995.1 uncultured Christensenella sp.
CGCAACCGCTAAAAGCAGACGCTCCGATCGTGCCGACTTTCGTATCGCCGAGGTTTACGTCTTTTAATGCGGAACAATCGCTAAAAGCTCTTTGTTCGATAGAAGTTACGTCGCTCGGCAGGGTAACTTTTTCGAGATAATCTAAACTCGCAAAGCAAGATTCGCACACGCTCTTTATTTTGGTTACGGTTATTTCTTTCAACTCGGGAACGGAATACGAATAACTACCGTTATTAAAAAGATAACTAACTTTTTTCAAACCGATATACGGCGAAGAAAGTTTTTCTATTGCAGTACAACCCCGTAGCACGCCTTCATATATACGATCTAAAGCGTTGGGCAGACACACCGTTTTAAGAGAAGTGAAGCCTTGCAGCGCTCCGTCCGGAATCGTATAAATCGAAGCGTTGGTTAAGTCGAGGGTTTTTAAAGTCTTTTTGCAACCGTAGAAAGAGTTACTGTAAAACCCTTTAACCGCACTATCCGCGATAACGCCGTTTAAGTTTTCGTTTTCATAAAACGCGTAGTCCGCTATTTTTATATTATTTACGGAAGAGAACGCGCCGATATTAGCCGTGGCAGATCCCGTATAATCGGTAACGTACCACGTTTTTTCGTCGTTGCTTTTATACACGACGTCGTTGTTCGTAAGCGTTTTAAGTCCGCCGTCTATAGTGTTATACACGCCGATCGCGTATTTCGCTATGCCGCCGTAACCGTCGTTACCCGCGGTCAAATCCAAAGAACCCGCGTTTTTAACTTCGTACAGTCTGAAACAATCATTAAATGCGTCTTCGCCTATATTGTTTGCGGAAAGGGTTACGCTCTCTAAACGATGACAATTGTAAAACGCACTATCCCCTACGCTATTTACCGACGGCATATTAAACGATTTGAGATTCTCACATCCGTAAAAAGTTACCGCGCCTATACTATCGGCGGTGCTTTCCGTCGCGGAAAAACTCGTAAGCGAGAAACACTCAAAAAACGCGCCCGCCCCTATATAGTTAATTTTACCGAACTCAACTTGCTCTATTTTGCTTTCGCCAAAAAGCAAATAATCGTTTATACCGTAACTTTCTATAGCTTTACCGCTATCGTCCGACAAGCCCGTCGGGAAAGTTAAATTCGCTCCGTTTCCGTAATAATTGATATAAAGCCAACGGCTATTATCTTCGTCGTACATAAGTTTATAGTCGCCGCTCTCGATGGTTTTCGGCGCGTCAGCCTCGTCGGTATATACTTTTATTGCATACAATCCCGCGCCTCTTCCGCGCTCTATCGAAATGCTGCTCTTATTAAACACGTCGTTTAACTTAAAGCAAAACGAAAAAGCGTCTTTACCTATCGTACTAAGGTTTTTTGGCAAAACAATTTTTTCGAGTTTATAGCATGCATAAAACGCGTTTGCGCCTATCTCCGTTACCGTATCGGGGTAGTTTATCTCTCTCAATTTATAACAGTTTTTAAAAGCGTTTTCGCCTATGCTATCCGTATTCGTCAAAGTAACTTTTTCAAGCGGAATAGCGATTTCCGATAAATCTTCTTCGCCAAACCCGAACATTTTCATCGCCGTCGAAACCTCACGAATAATAAGTTCTTTCAAGGAGTCGCACCCCTTAAACTCGTCGCCGTCGGTTAAGTTAATATCTCCCGTCAATTCCACGAGTTTAAGAGAATTATTAGAGCCGAATAAATACGACGCGGACGTACTTTCTTTATCTGCGCCCATAAACAGCGCGCGGAATTCTTCAAGTGAAGTACAACCTTCGAACGAGGATTCACCAAAACTTTCTAAGTTCTCGTCGTTTCTAAAATCAATTTTACCGAGCGAAGAGCAACCCGCAAACGCGCGTTTTCCCACGGTTTTAACGTTGGTGCCGACCGTAAAACTATTTAGCGAAGAGCAACCCTCGAAAGTAGAATCGTTTATCGCCGTCATCGCGCCGGTGCAAGCAAAACTCTTCAAAGACGAGCAATCCTTAAACGCGTACGCGCCAATCGAGTTTACGTTAGAGGAAAGAAAATTTTTTAATTCCGTCAACCCCGTCGCGCCGTAAAACGCGCTTTCGCCAATGCTTTCGAGGGTACTCGGAATATACACGGTTTTAAGATTTTTGCAACCGTAAAACACTTCTTTACCTATCGTTTTTAAGACGGCGTTACCGTTGAGATCGGTTTCTAAGTATTTACAATCGTAAAAAGCCTGCTCGCCGAGTTCTTGCGTTTTCGACAAGTCGATGGATTGAAGCGCGGTCGAATAAAACGCTTGCGTTCCTATTTTCAATATCGAATTAGGCAAAGACACGGTATGAAGATTCTTACAGTCCTTAAACGCGGACGCACCTATTTCGGTTAAGTCGGTATTTTTAACCGTAAAAGAAGTAACGGGCATACCCTCGCACATTCCCGAAACGATTCCGTCGAGGTAGTCTATCGTAATATCGCCCGCGCCGTTCTTTTCGTCTTTTTCTTTGCCCGAAAATAAAATATTAAGTTTTCCGCCGCCGATTACGCCTTTTTCCGAATAGTTAAAATTCTTAATACGGAAAGAGTCTATAATTCCGCAACTCGCGAAAAACTTGTCCCCGCTTTTTTTGTAGTTGATAAAACAGTCGATATCGACGTTATCGAGCAAAGAGCAATACTCAAAAGCGTTCGACTTAATAACGACGTCGCCGTCGTGAGACAAAGAAAACGATCTCAATTTAGAACAACCCGAAAACGCGGACGTGCCTATCTCTGTCAACGCCTCCGATTTTACTTCGGCGAGTCTTTCGCAAGAATAAAACGCCCTGTCGCCGATAGTAGTTACACCGCCCAAATCGACGCCCGTTAAGTTAGAGCAAGAATAAAACGCGCGCGCTTCTATTTTAGGATCGCCCTTTATAACGATATTATTAAGGGTTTTCTTGCCCTTAAACGCTTCCGACTGTATCGAGATTACCTTATGCTTTTCGATATATTCGGGAATAACGACTTTAGACGCACGCCCGCGATAACCCGTTACGATAACGTTGCTCTCTTCCGAGTCGTCGCCGTTTTCGAACGCGTAATTTACGTAGTTAAGTATAAAATCGCTTTTATCCTTTTTAAAGTTTATTACGACGAGCGCGGATAACGCCGCTATCGCCGCGAGCACCAAAACCACGATAGTCGCGGTTATCGGTGAGATTTTCACTTTGCGCTCTTTTTTCTCGTACGTAACGGCCTTCCCTGCCGCGGAGTTTTGTTTACCGTCCGAAAAAGACAGTCCTTTATTATACCCCTCCGAACCGTATTTAAATTTGCCGAAGTTAACGGAGACGATTTCCACCTTAAAATCCGCGCAATACTCGTCGAGCGGAATTTTCTCTTTTAACGCGAACTTGCCTTTACGCCCGACGTTATAACCGTCGCACGAAAAGCGTTCGGTATGCAAAATCTTCCCCGCGGCGTCGTATTGCGAAACGGACACGGTTAAACCGCGCACGGGATTTCTGCCGATATTCTCGAAGCGCAAAAGCAAAAATCTATCGTCGCCGCTTTCGGCGTACATATATTGTTTTACGCGAACGTATTCGTTCGTTTGTTGATTTAAGTATAATCCTTTATAAGTTATGCGTATATCATTCATTGACGTTTCCGCCTTTTTTACCGTAGGATTTTAAGATAACGAGCGAGATTAGCGTGTCGAGCGCGACGGCTATGCCCGTAGTTATCAAAACGAACTTTACACCGCTTGCGTCAAGGAGAAAAGACTCCGTATACAACCCGCCGAACAATTTGGCGCACGCCACGTTCAAAAACACCAATTCCATCGCGAGAATGAGAAAATTGAAAAGTAAAAACAAAAACAAATTTTTAGACGGAATTTTTTTCGTATATCCTCCGCCGAAAACTTCGCCGTCGGCGCGGGTTACTCTTATGTTGACGTAAGAAGTTTTTTCCGGCAAAACGAGAGGTTTCGTCATACCGTCTTTAACCGTTTCTTTTACGCCGATAACCTTAAACACCTTGTCTTGCTCGTCGAATAAAAATACGTCGTATTCGAGATTTTTAACGTCGCCGTGCGCGTGCGCGATAAAAGTTATCTCTTTCCCGTCGGAGGACAGAGCGTATCTGTCTATCGCGCGCCTATATTTCGGTGCGGGCGCGTACACTATACGCTTGACGTCGCCGTCGGCAATTTTTTTATACCCTCTGTCGTAAGAAAAAAACTTACCGCTATTTGCACCCAAAACTTCTTCCGACAGTATGCAAAATCTTCCCCGCGGCGTCGTATTGCGAAACGGACACGGTTAAACCGCGCACGGGATTTCTGCCGATATTCTCGAAGCGCAAAAGCAAAAATCTATCGTCGCCGCTTTCGGCGTACATATATTGTTTTACGCGAACGTATTCGTTCGTTTGTTGATTTAAGTATAATCCTTTATAAGTTATGCGTATATCATTCATTGACGTTTCCGCCTTTTTTACCGTAGGATTTTAAGATAACGAGCGAGATTAGCGTGTCGAGCGCGACGGCTATGCCCGTAGTTATCAAAACGAACTTTACACCGCTTGCGTCAAGGAGAAAAGACTCCGTATACAACCCGCCGAACAATTTGGCGCACGCCACGTTCAAAAACACCAATTCCATCGCGAGAATGAGAAAATTGAAAAGTAAAAACAAAAACAAATTTTTAGACGGAATTTTTTTCGTATATCCTCCGCCGAAAACTTCGCCGTCGGCGCGGGTTACTCTTATGTTGACGTAAGAAGTTTTTTCCGGCAAAACGAGAGGTTTCGTCATACCGTCTTTAACCGTTTCTTTTACGCCGATAACCTTAAACACCTTGTCTTGCTCGTCGAATAAAAATACGTCGTATTCGAGATTTTTAACGTCGCCGTGCGCGTGCGCGATAAAAGTTATCTCTTTCCCGTCGGAGGACAGAGCGTATCTGTCTATCGCGCGCCTATATTTCGGTGCGGGCGCGTACACTATACGCTTGACGTCGCCGTCGGCAATTTTTTTATACCCTCTGTCGTAAGAAAAAAACTTACCGCTATTTGCACCCAAAACTTCTTCCGACAGTAAAACTCTCGGCAGTGCAAACGCGATAAGCGTTATAGTCAATATTACGGATAGAATCAATAAAACGATCCAAACAACCATTTAATTCACCTCTTACGCCGTCGCGAATAAAAGAAGCGACGACGCCAAACCTTTTTCCTTAATGTTTTATCGCGGCAATTCTGCGCCGTAAACGTTACGCTTGATTTGCGCGA
>CAZNWP010000059.1:0-7332 GCA_964576995.1 uncultured Christensenella sp.
ATGTAATTTAACGAGACGTTCGCTATACAAATTGCACAAACCGCCGAGAAGAAAAGTCCGACTATTCGTTTTTTTTAAAGCCCGCGATTATTTGAAACACGGAGAGCGCGAAAAGAAAACCGCCGAAGCATTTTTTAAGGATTTCTCCTTGAAGCGCGCGGGCGAGATAAACGCCGAAAACGCACGCGACGAGCCCGGGCAGAACGATTGCCAAGACGCGCTTAAACTCGACTAACCCGTTTTTAATATGGATTATCAAAGCGACGACCGCCATAGGTATAAAAGCGATTAAATTTATCGCTTGCGCGGTATGTTGTCCGACCCCGTAAAAAATAGAAAGAAGCGGAATAAGGACAGTTCCGCCACCCATACCCATTCCGCCGAGCAAACCGCCCGCAACGCCCGCTATTCCGTACCAAACGTATTCCATAACAACTCCTTTATGTACCAAGTAAAAGGTAAGACGTAATACTGAAAAGGTGAGGTATAAAACATTATTAAAATTTTTACTTATTACTTAAACGCGCTTTGTCCCTTGTACGTCATTGCAAGCAAAAACACGGTTTTTGCGCGGTAATCTCGTTAGCAAGTCCGTTTCAAAACGTGTTTGCACTTGCGTCTCGGTTACACTTTATTACTCTTTCCCCGACATTCTGAGTCGCGCCCGCTCTGCCCCGCATGCGAAGAATCTAAAAGGGCTTTTAACCTTACTATACGTAAACGATACCCCTTGCAAAATCACCTTCCGTTAAAACAACAACATTTTAATTCCGGCGGCAGCCATCACCACGGAAAACACGATTATAACCCACTTGGACGACATTTTCTTTAACGACAACGCGCCGAGCGTTCCGCCGATTATCACACCGACGGTTACGGGAAGCCCCGCTTGCCAACGAAAATCCCCGAACGCCGCGTAGAACAACCCGCTTAACAACGATAACGGCAGTATAATCAATATCGCGGTTGCGTGCGCGTTCTTCGGTTTCATTTTAAGCAAAAATACGAGCATCGGCACGACTATCATTCCTCCTCCACCGCCGAACAACCCGTTCGCAAGCCCCGCAAGCGCGCCCGTCAACGCCGAAAACGCGTTATCACGTAGGGCGTAAGTTTGCTCCGCTCGTTTTTTAGCCGACTTTTTCGACGTTTTATTCGTTACATTTCCACTCATACCACCTTATTTTGAGCAATTTTACGGTTTTAATAAAAAAAATCTGATAAAAAAACGATAAAGGTATTTATTAAAGTTGATTTTTATGTGAAAATGCTTTATAATATTTTCTAATCACTATATATATGTTTTAAACGTATCGTAGCGGTTAGAAAAAAAGCGACTAATATAGAAAGGTGAATTGTATGACTAAACACAACTTCGAAACACTCAAAACTCGGTTAATACTCGGGTTGACGATTCTTTGTTTGCTTTTCACGTGTCTGTTCGGATTGACGGCGTGTAAAAACGATAAAGCAATCTCCGATCCTACGTATTCCAATACGCAGACGACGGAAGACGACGGCAAAATTAAAAACGCCACTTTCGCAATCGGCTCGGATAAAACCGACGACGACGCTTTCCCGATAACCTCCACCACGGGCTGGACGAGAGCCGCGGATAATTCCGCGACCTCTTCTACGGTTAATTCGGGTATAGTCAAAACGACTGCCGACAGTTGGAAGAAAACCGTTAAAACGCTTTACGCCGACGCAGACTTCGCAAACTACATCGAAAACAAGTCCGGTAAAAGCAAAGACGAGATAAAAACCGCAATCAAAGCGGACAAGGGCGAAAATTACACCGTAACCGACGACGACGTTGCGGAATACGTTGCGGAAAACCTTTATAAAAACCCCGCCAAACACGCGGATAACGCGGACGACTACGTTTATATGTTAAACAACTTCCGCGACAAAACGCATTTTGAATTCGGCACGGCGCAAAAACTTACGTCGTCTTCTACCCTCACGCTTGAAAAAGGCAAGAATTATAAAATCACCGTTTGGGTTAAAACCGCTAATATAGCTGGCTTCGGCAACGGCGCGAATATCCGCCTAACCAACTCTTTCGGCGGCGTATCGCAAGCGGAAGTCGCAATCGACAACATAAAGGTTACCGAATGGACCGAATACACGCTTTACGTTAAGGCGAGCAACGACTACGATTGCTCCGCCACCCTCGTTTTAGGCTTAGGTTACGGCGACGGTTCGTCCACAACCGGTGCAAACTACAACGAAGGCACCGTTTATTTCGACGACGTTACGTTGACGGAAATCGAAGATTCGTCCACCGTTCCCGCGACTACGGCGAACGGCACGCTTGAATTCGGCAAAACCGACAGAAAGACTCTCACCGCGTCGAGCGAAAACGTTTACGTTTACGATATGAACGCAAATCTCGGCACTACGGCGTTGTCAACTCTTACTCTTACTCATAAACTTACCGAATCTAACGTTGAAGGTTCTTCCGGCAAATACACGCACGGAACTTATAGTTACGACGGAAGCAGCGGCGAAGTAACGCTTGACAAATCAAGCGTAACCCTTTCTTTAACGAGCGACGACTTCAAAGTTAATAACGAAGAATATTTTTACCTTTCTTTCTACGTTAAAAACACGCTTAACAAATTCGGTTCTACCGCTTTCACCGTCGACGTTTGGGATATTCCCGCAACGGGCGAAAAAGTAAAGAGAGCGGCGGTTTACACCTCGTCCGAAGTTAGCGAAGATTGGACGAGAGTCGATATACTCGTTAAAAACAACTTCGTAGCCGACACGACTATAACCCCCACGCCCGTTGACACGAAAACCTTCTCGGTGGATATAGTTATCGGACCTACCGCCGTTTCGGCGGACGTCAAAAACGCGGACTACGCGAGCGGCACGATAAGTTTTAAGGACTTTACCTACAAAACGGGCAAAACCGACAAAGAAGATTACGTAACCACGGAATACACAAACGGAACGGACAACCCCGAATATAAGATATACGATTCGTTATTCACGGCGAAAGCAAACGCGACCGTCGCGCTTTACGCGGGCAGCGTTGCGGACTACACCGCGAAAGAAGAAACGACTAATTACGCTTTCACCTACGCCCCCGGCGACATCGGCACTATTCAAACGCACGCAGCCGACGTAAACGGCTATTACGGAGTTACCGCAAAACACGAATACGTTTATAACGGCAACGACGCGGAAACGAAAACCAACCTTAGAAGCGGCGAAGGTACTGCCGACGGTATAGCGGGACTTATCAATACGAAATATCTCCCGACTTACGCAACGAATTTCGGCACTGATATCGCGACGCAACTCGGCTACTACGGCGACGAAGATATTCAAGCGATAATGATTTACAACAAAAACGCGGGACATTACGGCTTTATCGGCACGAGCAAAACCGTTTCGGCAAGCGCGTACGCAAAAGTCTCGGTAACGCTTAAAGTAAACGACGATGCGAAAGCGTACGTTTACCTCGTCGACATCGCATCTAACGACAATCAAGTTATGAAGTTTGAAAACTTCACCGTCAACACCGAAGCGAGCGGAAACAAAAACGCGAAAATCGAAAACAAAAAGTTAGCGTTCGAAGGCGTTGGCAAAACGGACGGCTTCGTTACGTTGACGTTCTACGTTGCCGCGGGCGCGTCCGAAAAGACTTTCCGCGTGGAAGTTTGGAACGGCGGCAGAGACGGCGAAGAAACGTCGAAATCCGCAGGCTTCGTATTCGTTAAAGATATCACCGTAACTACCTCGTCCGCGTTCACCGAACCGACGAGATACGCGGACGCGTTCTCCTCTTCGAGTTCACCCTTGTTCGGCGTAAATCCCGCCACGGCGGAAATTGCGGCGTACGTTCGCGAACTCACCTCGACGGAAAAAGCGTTCAATAAAGAATATCCCGATCAAGCGGTATCTTATAGCGCGACTTACGTTTGGGCGAGAACCGACGACGTTATATACGCGGTTTACAACACGCTCGATCCCGTTGAAAACGATCCTTACGCTAACGTAGACGACGAAGAAGAAACGAGCGGTTGCGCGGCGGAAACCGATCCTTCCACGTTCTGGCTCTCCTTCTCGTCGATATTACTCGGCGTGGTACTCGTTCTCGCGATAATCGCGCTCCTCGTTAAAACCATGAGACGCAGACATATCGCAAACAGAAACGACGCCAAGACTCAATACAAAGTCAAGAGCCGTATCGAAACGCATAAAGAAAATCAAAAGCGCAACGCAAAACGCGCCGAAGAACAAGCGGACGAAATAGCGGAAGCGGAAGACGTTCCCGAAACGGTCGAAGAAGAACCCGAAACGGAAAAGCCCGAACAAAATCTCGACGATTACGTTTACGGCGACGTTCAAGACTTCGGCGACGCGGAAACGAACGAAGAAAAACCCGAAAATTCCGACGACAAAACGGAATAACGTCTAACGGGCGTTCGACGCAAAAGTTAGAAAACCGCTAACTCGCGAAGATAGAAAAAGCATTAAATCCTCTTACGAATATATCGCGACACTCGCCATATCGTAGGAGGATTTTTTTATACGCTTTTTTCGATATATTATTAAATTAAATAGACATTACGGAAAATATTTGTTACAATAATTTTATCTAACGTATAGGAGCGTGTTCTATGAAACTTAATTATAAACGAGTAATATTCACGGGGTTTGCATTCTTTCTGATTTGCGCGTTTTGGCAAGCGTACGATAACGTTATCCCCTTGCTTTTAACCAACAAATTCGGTATGAAACAAACGGCTTCCGGCGTAATTATGGCTCTCGACAACGTTTTAGCGGTTTTTATGTTGCCGCTATTCGGTTCTATTTCCGATAAAAGCAACTCGAAATTCGGAAAACGTACGCCGTTCGTTTTTATCGGAACGGTTTGCGCCGTAGCGGCGTTTATTTTTATACCCGTAATAGGCGAACTTTGGCTATTTATCGTCGTGCTTTTAATCGCGCTTATTTCGATGGCGATTTTTCGTTCTCCCGCGGTCGCGCTTATGCCCGACGTTACGTGCAAGCCGCATAGAAGCAAAGCCAACGCCGTTATAAATCTAATGGGTACGGCAGGCGGTATAATCGTTCTTATCTTAGGTATTATCTTCAAAACGAGCGTAAACGGCAAAATCGATTTTAGATTTTACACGTACGCGGTATGCGCGTTAATACTCGTCGCTCTCGTCGTTTTCATTCTTACCGTAAAAGAACCGTTATGGGCGAAAGAAATGCAGTCGAACACGGAAAAATATTTTAACGACGATAAAGAAGAAACGCCCGACACGCCGAAAGGCAAACTTTCGAAAGCAGAACTCGCTTCCCTCTTATTCTTACTTTTCTCCGTCGCGTTCTGGTATATGGGCTATAACGCTGTAACGAGCAAATATTCTCTATACGCGGGCGCGGTCTTAGGTCAAGACTATAACTTGACTATGTTAATCGCGCAAGGCGCGGCGATAGCGGCGTACGTACCCGTGGGTATCGTCGCAACCAAGATAGGCAGAAAAAAGACGGTGCTTATCGGAGTAGCGAGCTTATTCACGGCGTTCTTCGTGGCGGCGTTTATGCGGAGCGGTTCTTCGCCCTTCGTAATGTACGCGTTGTTCGCTTTTGCGGGAATAGGTTGGGCGACTATAAACGTAAACTCTTATCCTATGGCGGTAGAACTCGCGAAAAACGGCGATACGGGCAAGTATACGGGTTATTACTACACGGCGAGTATGGCGGCTCAAATCGTAACGCCCGTGCTCTCAGGCGCGATTATGGATGCCGTAGGCAATATGTTGCCTCTATTTATATACGCTTCCGCGTGCGTAGGCGTAGCCTTTATCACGATGCTGTTCGTAAAACACGGCGACTGCAGGCCCGAAAAAGTCGATAAACTAACTCTTCTCGCCGGCGTAGACGACTAAAAACGACAATCGAAAACTATTTATTTAAAATCTTACGGGCGTTGCCGACATCTCGGCAACGCCCGTAAATTTTATCGTTTTATTTTTTAACGACTTTCGCGAAAAATTATTCTTTTCCCGCGAGTTTCTTATAAGTTGCAAGTCTTTCTTTAGCAGACTCTTCGGTTTGCGTAAAGAGTTTCTTAGCGACTTCTTCGCCCTGCGTTTTAACGAGAGACGCGTATCTCGTTTCGCCCGCCAAGAACGCTTGATAATCGCCCGTGGGATCTTTACTGTCTAACGTAAATACCTCGCCTTCGGGGTTATATCTGTATAATTGCCAATAACCACATTCAACCGCCGCTTTTTCTTCTAACTGCGATTTAGTCATATTTATACCGTGGTTGATACAAGGCGCGTAGCAAATGATGAGCGAAGGTCCGTGGTACGCTTCCGCTTCCGTCAACGCCTTTAAGAGTTGAGCGGGGTTTGCACCCATAGCGCATTGCGCAACGTAAACGTAGCCGTAAGACTTAGCGATCATGCCGAGGTCTTTCTTTTTAACTCTCTTACCGGCGGAAGCGAATTTAGCAACCGCTCCGATGTTCGTGGATTTGCTTGCTTGTCCGCCCGTGTTGGAGTAAACTTCCGTATCGAGAACGAGAACGTTGACGTCTTCGCCCGACGCGAGAACGTGATCGAGTCCGCCGTAACCGATATCGTACGCCCAACCGTCGCCGCCGAATATCCAGATGGACGGTTTAACGAGGCAGTCGAGGTTTTCTTTAATAAAGTCGAGTCCTTCCGCCGTTTCGTCCTTGATAGCCGCTTTAACGAGTTCGGCAGCCGCCTTGCTCTTTTCGGCGTCGTCTTTGCCTTCTAACCACGCCGCGAACGCTGCGTTAGTCTTCTCGTTTACTTTGTCGAAATTCTTTCTGATTTCGTCCTCTAACTTATTGCGTCTCGACGTATAAGCGAGGTTCATACCGTAACCGAATTCCGCGTTATCTTCGAACAACGAGTTAGCCCAAGCGGGACCTTTGCCTTCTTTGTTCTTAGTGTAAGGACACGTCGGAGAAGAACCGCCGTAAATGGACGAGCAACCCGTAGCGTTGGCAACTACCATTCTGTCGCCGAAAAGTTGAGTTATTACTTTAACGTAAGGCGTTTCGCCGCAACCGGCGCACGCGCCCGAGAATTCGAAGAGAGGAGTGCAGAATTGGCAACCCTTAACCGTTTCTTTCTTGAACTTAGACGTATCTACCGCGGGGAGATCCACTGCGAAATCCCAGTTGGCTTCTT
The DNA here is from genome assembly GCA_964576995.1 of uncultured Christensenella sp. GTDB lineage: Bacteria > Bacillota > Clostridia > Christensenellales > Borkfalkiaceae > UBA1259. The sequence continues at coordinate 7,200 of CAZNWP010000059.1, forward strand.
CGCCTTTTTCGAGGGACTGAGCGAGCGGAATCATCTTGATTGCTCCGCCGTCCTTAACGGGACATACGGTAGCGCAAACGCCGCAACCCATACAATCGAGCGGGGATACTTGCATTTTGTATTCGTAACCGGG
>CAZNWP010000060.1:0-7183 GCA_964576995.1 uncultured Christensenella sp.
TATTAATAATTACTTTTATTTTACTGATTTTTTAACATGTTGCTTATAGATATGCCAAAGCCTCTTTGCGGGTCGTTTATAAACACGTGCGTAACCGCGCCTACGAGTTTTCCGTTTTGAACTATCGGACTTCCGCTCATTCCCTGCACTATCCCGCCCGTAGAATTTATCAGTCTTTCGTCTGTAATTTTTATTACGTAATTTTTAACGTGTCCGCTTGCGTTATCCGCTTTTACGATTGATATATCGTATTTTTGCGGAGTCGTTCCGTCTATCGTCGTGTATATATAAGCGTCTCCCGCTTTTCCTTCGCCTATTTCGATTTCAGTTAAACCGTTTTTAATTTCTTTATTAGTTGTTTTTCCGAAGACACCGCTTATCTCGTTTTTTTCAACGATTCCGCACGATTCGTTTTTTAAGAATATTCCGCGTAATTCACCCGCTTTTCCTCGTTCGCCTTTAACGTAACCGTTGATTTCACATTGATAAATTTCGCCTTTAATTATATCTAAGAGTTCTCCGTTATCTCCAATCACGGGATGACCCAACGTGCCGAATTTATCGCCTTTAATATACGTTACCGTACCTATGCCGTTAATTTTATCTCTTATAAATATTCCGAGTTTGATTTTTCCGTTTAAGTCTTTCGTGGGCGTAACGGTAATTATTTGTTTTTCACCTTTGCGTTCGACCGTTAATTTTTTAATGTTTAAGTCTTTAAGTGTTTTTTCTATTTCCGATGCGTTATTGACGTTCGTTCCGTCAACGTCGTAAATAACGTCTCCCGCTTGTATTCCCGCGTCTTTCGACGGAGATTTTAAGCCGTTTTCGGTTATTACGTCGCAAAGACCCGCCACATACGCGCCGCGCGTTTCTAAAACAAAACCTGCGGGCATTCCGCCGAGGTATAATTTCTCCGTTTCATCCGCGCTCGCTTTGCCTATAAAATTTGAACCGTTTATAGCGACGACGAAAGCAAGTAAGACTAAAAACGACTGTAAAAACTTTTTCATAAATTATATCGTGGGTAAAAAGATAGTATTTATGTAAAAAAAACGGAAAACGTTTAAGTTCTCCGTTTAGCAATCGTTTTATTATAAGCCGTAATCTTTTGCAAGTTGCAAAAACGACGGTAGAGAGTCCGTTATTCTTTTCTTGCTTACGCAATACGCTATTCTGACGTAACCTTTTACGCCGAAATCGTCGCACGGTACGAACAGTATATCGTATTTTTTTGCCTTTTCGTAAAACGAAAACGCGTTTTTATCGGGACTTTTAACGAATAGATAAAAAGCACCGTCGGGTTTTACACATTCAAAACCGAATTTGGTTAAATTATCGTAAAGCAAATCGCGATTTTCTTTATATCCCTCTATGTCGACGGTTGCGTCTACGCAATATTTAATAACTTGTTGGAAAAGTGACGGTGCGCATACGTAACCGAGCGAACGTCCCGCTCCGCAAATCGCGCTATACACTTCTTTTCTTTCTTCCGCTTTCGGGTTAACCGCTATATAACCGATTCTCTCCCCAGGCAACGATAGTGCTTTGGAATAAGAATAGCAAACGAGCGTATTATCGTAATAATTCATAAGGTACGGAACGTTTACTCCGTTATAAACGATTTGTCTGTACGGTTCGTCTGCAATAAGGTATATTATTTTACCGTACTCTTGAGATTTTCTTTTTAAAATCGCGCAAATCTCTCGAATACACTCTTCGGTATATACGACTCCGCTCGGATTATTGGGCGAATTTACTATAACCGCTTTCGTATTCGGGTTTATCTTTCTTTCGAAATCTTTTACGTCGATTTGAAAAGTTTTTTCAAGCGGATTCGAAACTATAACTTTACCTCTTGCGTTTTCGATAAATACTCTGTATTCCGTAAAGAACGGAGCGAAAACGATACATTCTTCGCCTTCGTTTAATACCGCCCCGAGAGAAATCGTTAAAGACGCCGCCGCGCCGCAAGTCATATAAATATCGTTTTCGGTAATATCGGTTACTCCGAAAGATTTTTTTACGTAGTCGGATACGCTTTTACGTACTTGCACGTCGCCTTGCGCCGAAGTATATCCGTGGAGCAAAGTCGAATCGGCGTTATCGAGCAAATATTTTATCGTTTCGGTAACTTTTTCTGGAGGTTTGACGCTTGGATTGCCAAGACTGAAGTCGTATACCTTGTCCGACCCTACTTCCGCCGCTCTGATTTTACTGTACTCGAAAATCTCTCTGATTATCGATCTTTTATTGCCGAGCGCAAACGCTCTTTCGTTACATTGCATAGTCTTCCTCCAAGTTAAGAAGTTTAAGCGCGTTTTTATAGAAAATTTTATCGTATACTTCTTTACTTAAATCGTAAGAAGCGAAAATTTCCTTGTCCTCTTTTATCCCGCGCCACGGACAGTCGGTTGCAAATAAAATTCTATCCGCTCCGTGCTTATTTAATATCGCTATAAACCGTTCGCGTTTTATCTCGTGAAAGGTGAACGCCGTATCAAAATAGCAACCGAAGTCGGCAAGACGGTCTAAAACTCCGTCCCACTGTAAATGCGCGCCGTAATGAGCAAGTACGATTTTATCGTAGTTGATTCTTTTTAAGACTTTCTCCGTCAGTTCGGGCGAACATCTCACGGGTTCGTTTTTATACCCGTAATCGACGCCGGCGTGTGTTACTACGATCATATCGTAATCTTTTGCCGCGCATAATATCTCGTAATATTTTTCGTCGTCGATATACGTACGTTGATAGTCGGGGTGAATTTTCACTCCTTTAACACCGTTTTCTTTTAAGAACTTCATTTTATCGCGGATATTGTCGCAATCGGGGTGCATACCGCCGAAAGATATAAGTCTTTTGCTTTCTTTTTCGAATTTTTCGTTTATTTCGAGAATAAAACGCGTTACGCTATCGAATTGAGTCGGTTTGGTTAAAACGGGAAGCGTTACGCAAATATCCGCCCCGCCTCTTTGCATTTCATTTACCAATCCGTTTACGGTTCCGTCGGTAAAGGCGGGTGTTCCGCTATTGCTTTGCAACGCGGTTACCGTGCTTTGCGCTATCTTATCGGGAAATACGTGCGTGTGAAAATCAATCAACATATCGTTAGCGCGTAAGATCGTTGTTTGCAAGAGTTGCAAAACCGTTTTCGGTAAGGATTTTCTCTGCTTTTTTAAGATTGGACGCCTTTAAAACCACGGTTGCGTCTAACTCTTCTACGGATAAACCGTACATATATTCTACGTTTATGCCTTCGTTAGACAAAACTTCGAGCAAACCTTGCAAACTTCCCGATTTATGCTTGATTTTAATAACGAGCACGTCGGAAAGCATTGCCGAAAACCCTTCGCTTACGAGTTTTTCAGACGCCAATGACGGATTTGAGACGATAAGTCTTAATAACCCGAATTCTGTCGTATCTGCGAGCGATAAGGATAATATGTTTATTTCGTTTTTCTTTAACACGCCTAAAACGTCGCCGAGTCTGCCTTGTCTGTTTTCGATAAATACCGATAATTGTTTTGATATCATAATAATTCCTCCTTAATTTTGTTGATAAATTTTTCTATTGTCAATAACGTGAACGGATTTTCCGTCGCTCCTAATAAGCGTTTTGGGTTCGACGATTTTAATTTTCGCGTTAAGTCCGAGATTTTGATTTATAACGTGTGAAACCTTTTTAGTAAGCGTTTCTAAACCGCGTATTTCGTCGGGGAAGCACGCCTCTTTCACTTCCACTTGAATTTCGAGCGTATCGAGATTGTTTACCCTGTCTACGATAATCATGTAGTGCGGCGAAAGTTCGGTAACTTCCATAAGTGCGGCTTCTACTTGGCTTGGGAAAACGTTTACGCCGCGTATAATAAGCATATCGTCTACTCTTCCCTTAAATCTGCTTATTCTAGCGCTCGTTCTGCCACATTCACACGTGGATTTGTCTATCGACGTCAAATCTTTCGTTCTGTAACGGATAAGAGGTAATCCTTCCTTCGTAAGCGTAGTAAATACGAGTTCGCCCGTCGTTCCGTCTTTAACCGATTTTAAGGTATTAGAGTCTATAATTTCGGGATAAAAATGATCCTCGCAAACGTGTAAACCTTTATGGAATTTGCAGTCGCATGCGACGCCCGGTCCCATAACTTCGGATAAACCGTAAATATCGTGAGCGGAAATACCCAACTTCTTTTCGATATCGAGGCGCATTTGTTCCGTCCAAGGTTCTGCGCCGCATATAGCGGTTTTTAGTTTTAAATCGCCGATTTTTCCCTCTTCTTCTAAGAGTTCCGCAATATGTAATAAATAAGACGGCGTGCAAGCGATTGCCGTAACGTCGAAGTCGAGCATCATCGTTATAAGTTTTTTCGAGTTGCCCGTACTCATCGGAACGACCATCGCCCCGATTTTTTCCGCACCGTTATGCGCACCGAGTCCGCCCGTAAACAATCCGTACCCGTAACCTATCTGTATGACGTCGTTTTTATTTACTCCCGCCATAGTAAAGCATCTCGCAACACATTCCGACCAAATATCCAGATCGCGGCGAGTATAGCCGACGACCGTTGCTTTTCCCGTCGTTCCGCTTGAAGCGTGAACTCTTACGATTTGAGATTTAGGAACGGCGAACAAACCGAATGGATAGTTGTCTCGTAAATCGTCTTTCGTCGTGAAAGGTAATTTCTCTATATCCTCAATTCCTTTAATATCGCAAGGCATAAGCCCCGTCGCCTGCATTTTTTTGCGGTAAAATTCCACGTTGTGATAAACGTAGTCAACGATTTTAACGAGTCTCGCGCTCTGAAGAGCCGTCATCTCGTCTCTGCTCATACATTCTTTTGTTTCGTTCCAGATCATAGTTGCTCCTTATGTTTGTAGCCGTAGGTAAACGCTTTTTCGTTAAGTTCAATCGTTTTAGGCGGAACGGTCGATTTAAGAACGTCGAGCCATTCTTGTTTATCGAAGTCGAAATACTTCGCCGCAAAACCTAAAACGACGGTGTTTAGTACTTTGGGATTGCCGAGTTCTTTCGCCGCCGCCTCACCGTCAATCGCGTATACTTTATGCGTTTTCTTTAAGTTCTCTATTATGTTTTCGGGATAAACTTCCGCACCCGTAACTACCGTCATAGGGTCGATTTTACTGTCGTTTACGACTATAACGCCGTCTTTCTTTAAGTAATGCGCGTACCTTAACGCTTCGAGTCTTTCGAAAGAAATAAGAACGTCCGCACAACCCTCTTCCACTACGGGTTCGCTTACTTTATCTCCGAAGCGAACGAACGTAACTACGCTTCCGCCGCGTTGCGCCATTCCGTGTACTTCGGAAAGTTTTACGTCGTAACCTTTAAGTAAAGCGGTTTTACCTATTATTCTGCTTGTTAAAAGCGTTCCTTGTCCGCCGACGCCGACTACCATTATATTAACGTTTTCCATAATTATCTCTCCCGTATTTCGATTGCGCCGAATTTACAATAGTTCGTGCATAATCCACAACCGTTGCACATATTGCCGTCAATTTTAATCGTTCCGTCTTGATTTTTCGTTATGGCGGGACAACCTATTTTCATACACATACCGCATTTTTTGCATTTTTCGGGTGAAGCGATGCATTTATTCGGGAATTTTTGTCCTTTTAATAACGCGCACGGAGCCTTTGCGATAATTACGGTGAGAACGTCGCTCGCCGTACTTGCCTTGATAGTTTTCTCTAGTTCTAAAACGTCGAACGCGTTTACTTCGATAACGTTCGGTACGCCGAGAGCCTGACACAAGGTTTTAAAATCAATTGCGTACGTGCTCTCGCCTTTAAGCGTTTTACCCGTGGCGGCGTGATCTTGATGCCCCGTCATTCCCGTCGTTCTGTTGTCGAGAATTATAACGGTTCCCGTCGATTTATTGTAAACCATATTGACGAGCGAATTTACGCCCGTATGCAAAAAAGTCGAATCGCCTATTACCGCAACCCAATTTTTAATATATTCCTTACCTTTGGCTTTTTCCATTCCGTGAAGAGTTGAGATACTCGCTCCCATACAAACGGTCGTATCTATAACAGATAACGGCGCGACCGCTCCGAGCGTGTAACAACCTATATCGCCTGCGGCGTGAATTTTCAGTTTGCTTAAAACCGAGAACACGCTTCTGTGCGGACAACCTGGGCATAAAATCGGCGGGCGGTTCGGAACGATGGTTTTATCGAAAACTTTATCGTTAATTCCGCATATAGCGGTTTTAAGCATATTCGCACTATATTCGCCTTGTCTCGTAAATAGTTCTTTACCCTTTACGTTTAATCCCCAAGATTTCATTTGTTCTTCGATAACGGGTTCGAGTTCTTCGACGACGTAAACCGTTTCGACGTTCGAGATAAATTCTTCGATTAAGCGTTTAGGAAGCGGATTTATTATGCCGAGTTTGAGAACGCTCGCTTCGGGGAACGCTTCTTTTACGTATTGATAAGGTATGCCGCTCGTAATAAAACCTATTTTTTTATCGGAATATTCGGTTCTATTTATAGAAAAAGAAGAACAGTCGTTTTGGAGATCGTTTTCCCTTTTTTCAACTACGAGATGTCTGCCTATGGCTGATCCGGGCATCATAACGTATTTTCTTACGTCTCTTTCGTACGTTTTATCGGGGATTTCCTTTCTTTCGGAAAGTTCCACAGTGCTTTGAGAATGAGATAATTTAGTCGTCGTTCTCAAAATAACGGGAGTATCGTATTTTTCGCTTATCTCGTACGCAATCTTAACGAATTCTTTCGCTTCACCGCTATCCGACGGTTCTAAAAGAGGAATATGCGCGCTTCGCGCTATCATTCGCGTGTCTTGTTCGTTTTGCGAACTTGCAAGCCCCGGATCGTCCGCCACGACTATAACCGATCCGCCGTTAACGCCCGTATATGCAAAAGTATAAACGGGATCGCTTGCGACGTTTAATCCGACGTGTTTCATGCAAGCAAGGCTTCTAACTCCCGAATACGACGCACCGATCGCAACTTCAACCGCAACTTTTTCGTTGGGTGCCCATTCGGTATAAACTTCGTCGTATTTGGCGAGAAATTCGCTTATTTCGGTAGAAGGCGTTCCGGGGTACGCACTCGACACCTTTACGCCCGCTTCGTACGCTCCGCGAGCAATCGCTTCGTTTCCGAGCATCAATCTTTTTTCGTTCATATTATAAT
>CAZNWP010000061.1:0-7120 GCA_964576995.1 uncultured Christensenella sp.
AACTATTTTCAAGGAGGTAAATTTCTTATGATGGAAATTGAAATGCCAAAAATAGCGGTGGAAGAAAACGAATCGAGAAGTTACGCCAAAGTAGTCGTAGAACCCTTAGAGAAAGGCTTCGGCTTAACGCTCGGTAACGCTTTAAGGAGAATACTTCTTTCTGCGCTTCCCGGCGTGGCTATTCAAAACATTAAATTTGCGGAAGAATTAGGCATAAAGCACGAGTTTTCGTCTATCCCGAAAGTAAAGGAAGACGTTACGGAAATAATTCTTAACTTAAAATGCGTAGCGATTAAATCGGCGTGTCTCGACAAAGACTATAAAAAGACGATAAAACTCTGCAAGCAAGGTCCTGCAATCGTTAAAGCGGGCGACATCACTTGCGACGCGGAACTCGAAGTCTTAAACCCCGACCTTTATATCTGTACGGTAGACGAGGGCGGTAAAATCGATATGGAACTTACCGTCGGCAAGGGCAGAGGTTATCAGTCCGCCAACGAACACAAAACGGATATTATAGATAATATCGCAATCGACAGTATTTATACGCCCGTTAAGAAGGTAAGTTATAACGTAACCGCAACCCGCGTAGGTCAGAGCGTAGACTTCGATAAATTGACTCTCGAAATTTGGACAAACGGCGCGTTTTCGGGCAGAGACATAATATCTCTCGCCGCGAAGATTTTAGAAGAACACACCAAAATGTTCGTTGCGTTGTCCGAAGTCGGAAATATCGGAATACTCGTTCCGCCCGAAGAGGACAAGAGAACGAGAATTCTCGAAATGACGATAGAAGAAATGGATCTTTCGGTTCGTTCTTACAATTGCTTAAAGAGAGCAAATATCCATACGGTAGAAGACTTAACACACAAGACCGAAGACGATATGCTTAAAGTTCGCAATCTCGGCAAAAAATCTCTCGACGAAGTTATATACAAACTCGAAAGTTACGGCTTGAAATTGCAGGACAAGGAGGATTAATAAAATGTCAAGAAAATTAGGAATGAATGCCACGAAGAGAATGGCGCTTATAAAAAATCAAGCATCCGCGCTTTTGTGGCACGGCAAGATAGAAACCACCGAAGCGAGAGCCGAAGAAGTTGAAGGCTACGTCGCGAAAATTCTTACTCTCGCGGTAAATTCTTATACCGACACCGTTGAAACGGAAACGACCGTTGTCGACGCAAAGGGTAAAGAAGTTAAGAAAACGCTCGTAAAAGACGGCGTAAAGAAACTTAACGCGAGAAGAAAAATTATGACGATGGTAAACGACCTTCAAGAAGTAAAGGGCTTTAAAGAAAGCAAACCCGACTTTAAGAAGAGAACCAAAGCCGTAAAGAGCCCGCTTATCGAAAAGATTTTCGACGAATACGCGCCCAAATACGCAGCGCGTAAAGAAGAAAACAACGGTAACGGCGGCGGATATACGAGAATATATAAGTTAGGACCCCGTAAGGGCGACGCAGCGGAAGTTGCGATTATCGAACTTGTATAGTCAACGAAAAACCAAAAGAAAGAAGAGCGCAAATCCGCGCTCTTTTTTGTTTGCGATTAGCAAGTATCGTCATTACGAGGAGCAACGAATGTTGCGACGTGGTAATCTCGTCGCAGTTACAGAATAACCGTTTTATCTTTGAAATATTGTTTATAACGTTTCAGTTCGTTTTCTATATCGACGAGTTGCGTATAAAATTCGTCGTTCTTTACCGACTTCGCTTGCATTAGCGTTGTGTTTTTCGCCATTTGTAAATACTCCTAAATTTATTTACTTATGGCATAAAAAAAGTGCCACCTCTTTACGAGATAGTACTTTACAGGATACACACTCGCAAAGTTGTCACACTTTACGAATAATCATACCTTTAAAAAGCCACGATTTAGCATATTTCAAAAATTATCGCAACTTATTTTCAAAAAAATAATTTACTATTTATAAATTAGATTTTCCGTTAATATATTTATATAAATGCAATTATCGGAATTAAAAATCGGGCGGGTGGCGGTCGTGGAAAAGATTTCGTTATCGTCGAGCGCGCGCGACAGACTTAACAGAATAGGTCTTACCGTCGGGGTAAGAGTTTGCGTGGTGAGAAACGCGCCGTTCAACGGGCCTTTGCAACTTAAGGTGCGGGATTTTTATCTTGCGGTGAGAAAATCCGACGCCGATAAGATATTAGTGAAAGAGTTATAACGGTGAGCGTATGCAAATTAAAACCATAAGTCTCGTCGGAAATCCCAATTGCGGAAAGACGACGTTATTTAATTATCTTACGGGAACGTATCAAAAGGTAGGCAACTGGTCGGGTGTTACGACGGAAGCGAAAACGGGCGTATACAAAAAAGACTCGTCGATAAATGTTACCGATTTACCTGGGGTATATTCGCTTGCCGCGGTATCTAAAGACGAAAGGGCGGTAATCGATTATTTTGCAAACACTCCGCCCGACGTGGTTATAAACGTGCTCGACGGCACTAATTTAGAACGCAACTTATTTTTAACGTGTGAACTATCCAAATTAAACGTGCCGACGGTAATCGGGGTTAATTTTTCGGACGAGTTAGAGAAAAATTCGATAAAACTCGACGAAAAGCGGTTATCCGATATTTTCGGCGGCGTACCCGTCGTTAAAATATCAGCGTTAAAACGCAAGGGGATTGACGAACTTATTAAAGCAACGGAGAGAGCCGTTATTCCGTCGGTAAAAAAGGACCTTAAAAACACGCAAGAAACGTACACTTTTATAGAAAGCGCGATTGGCGATATTATAAAGCGCAAGCAAACCAAAGCGGAGATGTTTACTCTGAAAACGGACGGGATAATAACGCATAAAATATGGGGATTGCCTATATTTGCGGCGATTATGACGGCGATATATTTCGCGTCTATTAAAATAGGTTTATTTTTCGGCGGGTATATAGAGAGTTTTTTCGATGCGTTCGGAGCAAGAACGGGCGAAACGTTATATTCGCTCGGCGCGGCGGAATGGCTTATCTCTCTCGTGAAAAAAGCGGTTTTCGGCGGGCTCGGAACGGTGCTCGCGTTTTTGCCGCAAATACTTATTCTCTTCTTTTTTATGACGGTTTTAGAAGAAGTCGGGTATATGGCGAGAGTGTCGTTTTTGCTCGACGGAATATTTCGCAAAGTCGGGCTCGGCGGTAAATCGCTTATTCCGCTCGTCGTGTCGTGCGGTTGCGGCGTGTCGGGAATAATGTCGGCGCGAACGATAGAGAACGAAAGCGAGCGCGTTGCGACGGTTATTTTATCGCCGTTTATGCCGTGTGGCGCAAAGACCGCCGTGTTCGGGTGGTTTGCGAGCACGTTCTTTGGCGGAAATCCGTTAATCGCCGTATCGTTGTATTTTTTAAGCGTGTTTTGCGTTGCCTTTTTCGGAAGGATCTTAAAAGCGTTTAAGCCGTTTAGTTCGAGCGGCGGCTTGTTTTTGCTTGAAATGCCGATATTGAGAGTTCCGCATATACGCAACGTTTTTGCCGTTTTGCGCGAGAAAACGCTTGATTTTACCGTGAAAGCGGGTACGACGATATTTGCCGTATCCGTCGTTTTATGGGTGCTTAATAACGTGGGTGTCGGCGGTTACACGGGCGGCGATTACGAAAAGAGTTTTATTTACGCGATAGGGAACGCGTTAAAGTATATCTTTTATCCGACGGGGTTCGGAACGTGGCAAGCAGCGGTAGCCGTCGTTGCGGGGATTTTAGCAAAAGAAGCGGTTATAGAAACGTTTGCAGCGCTTTGCGCCGATAAAGCGGCGGTCGTTGCACTCTTTCCGAACGCTTATTCCGTCTACGCGTTTTGCGCCTTTATATTGCTTATGCCGCCTTGCGTCGCCGCGCTCGCCGTGGCGAAAAGAGAACTGAAAAGCAAAAAGACGTTCGCTTTTATGCTCGTTTTTCAGTCGGCGGCGGCTTATGCCGTCGCGGGTATTATCAATTTATTAGGAAAATTATTTACTTCGCCGCTACGCTTGCGTATTACCGTTTTTTTTGTTATAATAATAATAGCGACGTTTGCGGTTTGCTTAAAAACGTTATTTAGCAGTTGCGGCGTTTGCAAAAAATGCGGAGGGAGCGAAAAATGCCCGAAACGAAAACGAAATACGACTTGATGAAAGAGGCGGATAAATACGAAGAGGACGCCTATTTTCCCGAGGACTTCCCGCGCGGTAAGTCTAAAAGAGACGAATACTTCGACTTTTACGACGATATAAAAACTTCGATAAAAGAAGATTGGTGATTTTTTCTATTCGCGGGGTATAAACTTTGAGAGTTAGTGCAAAACTTTTTCGGGAAGCGGGAAAGTTTTATTTTTAAAACGGTTTACACGGCGCGTTTTTTGTGGTACAATAAATTACGGAGATTTTTATGAACACTTTAGATATTATAACTATTGCCGTTATAGTGGTTACGGCGATAATAGGTTTGGGGCTCGGCTTCGGCAGAGGTATTCGCGCTTTGTCGCGCGGGTGGTTCGGCAAGATTATTTCTATGGCGGTCTGCTATCTGGTTTTCGGGCTCGTGCTTAAAATTCCGTTCGTTTCGGACTTGCTTGATAAGTTCGTCGCTTGGCTTGACAGCGGAAATTGGTTTTTGCGTCTATTAAAAACTATTAGAATAGATTTAATCGTTTTCGCGCTCGTTTTATATTTAATCGTGAGAACGTTGTTAAAACTCGTCGCGTCGATTGTCGGAAGCGTTTTCGAACTAAATAATCCCATCGTTAAAATCGTAAATAAAATACTCGGCGTCGCCATATATTTGTTTATGCTTCTTCTTTTGGTGCTCGTCGTCTTTCAAGTCGCTTATTATATCGGCGGAGCGGACGGCGTAATATACCAAAAAATAGAGGGGAGTATGTTCGGGCTCGATAAATTATACTTAAACAACCCGCTCAATAACGTTATAGACAGTATTAAAAACGCTTCGGCGGCGTAACTCGATTTTAAAAAAGTTTAAATCTTTTAAAAAAAATATAACGAAAATTCTTGCAAAATATTTTCGTTTGTGCTAAAATACTTGGCAGTAAGTTTAAGGAGAAGAAAATGGAACGCGTGATTTGCAGTAAAACTCAATTTCAACCGTCGCTATCTCAAGCCATTCCTTTTTCGTTCTCTCTTTTAAAATCATTTACTTTAAAAAACTCGTCTCATTTAAAGAAGTCCTTTTAAGGGACTTCTTTTTTTTAATATACGGAAAGAAAAAATTTTATATAAACGGAGGTTTATTATGAACAAAAACGGTTTGATTTACGACGTAAACGAAAAACCACCTTTCGGCAAAAACTTGCTCTTTGCTTTGCAGCAGTTTTTGGCGATCATCGCGGCTACCATTTTGGTGCCGATATTGTCCGACGAAAGCGGCGTGTATTTATCGCAGTCCGCTGCTCTAATCGGCGCGGGTATGGGAACGATAGTTTATCTATTGTTCACGAAGTTTAAAAGTCCCGTATTCTTGGGCTCTTCGTTCGCGTTTATTTCACCGCTCGCAACCGCAGTTGCATACGGTTATTTCGGAATTATCTTAGGTTCGGTTTTTGCCGCGCTCGTATACGTTATAATCGCGCTCTTAGTTAAAGCGGTAGGGGCTGACTGGCTTAACAAACTTATGCCGCCCGTCATTATAGGACCGACGGTTGCGTTAATCGGTCTTTCGCTTTCCGGTTCCGCTATGAACAACCTTATGAATATAGCGTCGAGCAAAAACGATTATAACCTTCTCGCAATCGCGGTAGGTATCGTTACTTTCCTTATCGTGGTTATCGCTTCGGTTAAGGGTAGCAAAACTATGAAGTTATTCCCGTTCGTAATCGGCGTTTTGGGCGGCTACGTCCTTGCTGCTATTATAACGCTAATAGGTTATCACGCTTGCGGATCGGAATATTGTAAACTTATTAACTTCTCGATTTTTGCTAACGTCGCTGACTTCTCTAATTGGTTGCCTAACATAACCTTTATAGGTGCGTTTAAGGAAGGCACGGCTAAAATGAACGGCTTTGCAGACGTTCTTACGATATTCGTAGCGTTCGCACCCGTCGCGCTCGTCGTTTTCGCGGAACACGTTGCCGATCACAAAAACATTAGTTCCATTATCGGTAAAGACTTGCTTGATGACCCGGGACTTCACAGAACGTTATTGGGCGACGGAATTGGCTCGTTCGTCGGCGCGTGTTTCGGCGGTTGCCCCAACACGACTTACGGCGAATCTATCGGTTGCGTTGCTATAACTGGTAATGCTTCCGTTTGGACGATTCTTACCACCGCTATTATGTGTATCGTAATCGCGTTCTTCTATCCCGTAATGGTATTCGTAGAGACGATTCCGACTTGTATCGTCGGCGGTATTTGTATCGCGCTTTACGGTTTTATCGCCGTATCCGGTTTGAGAATGTTCAAACACGTCGATCTCGACAATAGCAAAAACCTCTTTATCGTTGCCGCTATCTTCGTAACGGGACTCGGCGGAATGTATTTGCAATTCGGTAAAGTTCAAATTTCGAGTATTGCTTGCGCGCTTATTCTCGGAATCGTCGTCAACTTAATATTAAAACCCGCGAAAGCGAAAGTTAATAAAGAAGTTGAGTACGATAAAGAAACGGAAGAAACGATGTTCGGCACTCAAGTTAAAAACGACGATAAGTCCGAAGAAGCGGCTGTTACGCAAGACTAATTAAAAAGATAATAACGCGTCGTCTTGCTTAAGGCGTTGCCTTAGGCAAGATACGGCGTTTTAAAGGAGAAAATATGAAAGCATATAAAAACGTTCATATAATGGATCACCCGCTTATACGTCATAAAGTCGCTATAATCAGGGATAAAAACACTAACACTAAACAATTCCGCGAAGTTATAAGCGAAATCGCTACGCTTATTGCGTACGAAAGTTTCAAAGACGTTCCCACTCAGGAGATTGAAGTCGAAACGCCGCTCGAAACGATTAAGCAAACGGTCGTTAAAGAAAATTCGATTGCGATCGTTCCTATTCTCCGCGCGGGGCTCGGTATGGTTGACGGCATTTTAACGCTTTTCCCCGCGGCGAAAGTAGGGCATATAGGTCTTTACAGAAACGAGGAAACTCTCGAACCGCAAGAGTATTACTGCAAACTCCC
>CAZNWP010000062.1:0-7069 GCA_964576995.1 uncultured Christensenella sp.
GTATAATACCCCCCCCTTAATTATCCCGCGCGCTCCGTCAACTCGTCTATTCTCGCGGCGACGGTCGGCGTGGACACGAAAAACGCGTTCGGACATCGCCCTCAACGATATGCGTGCGTTGTCTCGATTATCCGCATTGTTTTTTTCATAGCGCGGTCGGGAGATTTTCTCCCGCCCACCGCTAAATTTATCTTAGTTTATTATTTATAAAGCAACGCCGCCGCCTCGTCTAAAACGCCCAAATCGAAACAAAGTCTCGACGCTACGTATTTATCGCGAATATCTTTGGTCGCGGCGAAAGTAATCGGTAAATCGCGAGACGAAAGCCCTATTTCTTCGGGAAGAGCGGGAAGCCCCGCTTTTTCCGCTATCCGCTTTATTTCCGCGGAAGACGGTATTTCTTCGTTTATTATCTTGACTATTTTATCCCAATTTTCCGCTATCGTCTTAAAGCGCGCGGCGTGTTTTCGGGCGTCGTATTTAAGGTCTTTTTCTTCCGCTTTTATCATAACGTCCGCACCCTTGCCGACGTAATTTTTCAAATCTTCAAACCATTTCTCTTTATCGAACCCCGCCACGAACGACAGAGCCTTATTCATATCGGGCGTAAGCGTTCTCACGTAATCGTATATTTTACACGCGAAATACGTTCCTATCGCGCATTGAATACCGTGTAAACTCGCAGGAGTTCCGAAAGCGAGGTTACGCATATCGTAAACGTGCGAAAAATAATGTTCTACACCCGACGCGGGACGAGATATCCCCGCGTAACTCATAGCGACGCCGCCAAGTATAAGTCCTTCGAAAACCGCTTCCACCGCCTTTTCGTCGCGGTTAAGCAAGCCTTCGGCGTTATCGACGCACGCTTTTAAGGCTTTGCGTATTACGTTCGCAATCTCTTCGCAATAGTATTCGCCCGTAATAACGTTGGATATTCGCCACTCGCCGATGCTTACGTACTTAGCGAGCATATCGCCGAGCCCCGCTTTAAGCATATTTTCGGGGCAGTTTTTCAAAACGTCCGTATCGCCGATAACGACTTCGGGGCATTTAGACGGAACGGAAACTTTAAGGTTATCTACCGACATAGACGAAGTTGCGGAAGCGTACCCGTCCATAGACGGCGCAGTCGCAACGACGACGTACGGCGCGTTTTTTATATTAGCCAATATCTTGCCTATATCGTTTATAACGCCAGAGCCTACGCTTATAACTATATCAGACTTGCAGTCGAAGCGCAACGCCGCACAACCCACCGCTCTTTCGTCGGGTTCTAAACGATCGCTATCGAACGCGTAAAGCGTGTACGCGATATTCGATTTTTTAAGCGTCTCGCAAACCTTTTCGCCCGCCGCCGCGTACGTATTTTTATCCGCAATCACGAACGCTTTTTTCGCACCGAACGACTTTAACGCTTGCGGCAAATATTCAATCGCGCCGCTACCGACGACGACTTTATCTACCGCCGTTTCGTGCGTTCTGCCGCAGGAACACTTAAAACTCTTCCGTAAACTCAATTCTCGCATACGTCTCACCAAAGCCCGTTTATTTCCTCCACCCCGCCGAGCGCGTAAGTGGGTTTTATTTCGCTCTTTAAGCAATCGTCCGCGGTCGTTTCTCCGCTGAACACCAACACGGTGTCGACTCCCGCGTTTACGCCCGCCGCAATATCCGTATATATTCTGTCGCCGACAACCACGGTATCCTTTGCGCAAGCGTTGAATTTTTTCATAGCCTCGGCAATCATTACGGGATTGGGCTTCCCGATAAACACGGGCGTTTTACCCGTCGCCTTTTCTATACCGAAACACATAGAGCCGCAATCGGGAACGTATCCGAATTCCGTCGGGCACACCCAATCGGGATTGGTAGCGTAATACGGAACGTCTTTACCGAGTATTCTGCACGTCGTTTCGAGTTTTTGCATAGTCAATTCCGTGTCGAATCCGACTATCGCCGCTTTAACGTTTTCGTCGTATTCCGTCGTTACGTTAAGCCCCTCGCTTTTCAAGCCGTTCACGAAAGAGCGCGTGCCTTGCGCGTAAATAAGTTCCGCGTTAAACCGCTCTTTCAATAACATTGCCGCAGCGTCCGCGGAAGTGTAAAACTTTTCTTTATCCGACGGTATACCCATACGCGAAGTTTTCTTTATATAATCGTCTACGCTTTTAGACGAATTATTCGTGATAAAAACGTATCTGCCGCCGTTTTCCGTTATATTGCGTAAAAGCGGTAAAGTTCCGTCGAACAGTTTATCGCCCAAATACACCGTACCGTCCATATCGAACAGCCATAGTTTTTTGTATTTCAATTCGCCGAAATCTTTACCGTAATAATCTTTCATGTGTCTCCTATAAATTCTTACCAACCGAGAAATTGCATTTGACGCGAGATCTCGCCGTAAACGATATCCTCGCACCACCAATGCCCCTTCTCGGTCTCTATAAGATTGCAGTCGTCTTTAACTCCCGCTTTTTCGTATATTTTTTTAATGGTTTCATAACCGCGTTCTACTCCTTCAATCAAGAACGAAGGATCGAGTTTGCCCGATATTATAGAAAGTTTTCTCGGCGCGATTAGCGCGGCGGTAGTTATTGTAGTTCCGCGTAACTCTTTTCGCAATTAAATTTTAACATATAACGGAATATATTGTCAATCTTATTTGATTATCAATATTTGATTTAAATTTATCATTCTTTAACTATTCGCCTTAACCCGCTTTTGCTTACGCGGTAAGAATATTTTACGTTATTTTGCTTATCAAAGTCCGACTACGGTTTGCACGAAAGGCGGCGCGGGGTATAGCGATTTAGTTATAGTGCTATATCGAAGCTGGTAAATTCCGCAACGAATTTTTCGCCGTTAAAGTCGAGAATACGGCTTATAAAACCGAGTCTGTTTACTTCCGCAACGGCGGTAACGGTTCTGTAAGCGATAAGCCCGAACGTACCCGTCGCGCCGTTATAATACGGGAACACCGAGGACACGGCGTTTACGTTGACGGTCTCACCCGTCGGCTCGCCGTCAGAGTCGAAAATTTTATCGTAATAATAATTATCCATATACGAAACGTCCACGGTAAGAGAAACGTCGGGCGATTTGACGAGCATTTTCCCACCGCTTATAAATTCGCCGCTAAACGCTTCCGTATCGTCCGCAACGTTATATAAAACGTTATAGCCGTCGGCGTTAAGTTTATAAACGACGTAATTGCCGTAACCTCCGCTTCCGCCCGTTTGGGAGGCGTAAAACATAAACTTGTCGGCGTGCTCGCCCTTTTCGGGTTTTTGGAAGAGGAAAAATTTTATATCGGGGAAATATCCGCTTTCGGCTTTAATCTCGTATAAAATCTCTTTGCCGCGACACACGTAAATAACGACGTTTTCTTTATAATCCTCGCCCGTACCCGTCAAAACCGCAAGCGCGCCTCTGCCGTTTAGCATAAACGGTTTAACGCAAATGACGTTTTTAATTTTATCGTTCAACTTAAAATCTTTGGTATCGTCTACCCGTCTTTCGGTTTTAGGTCGGTACGCGTTCGCTTCCGCTCTGTTTTTAAGAGGACTCACGGCGAAGAACACCGCGGTAAGCGTAATCAACGCAAGTGCAAGCGCAACAAAATATTTGATCGTTTTTTTCATAAAAGCAGTATGCGCGTTTTTTCGAAAATAATTCCGAAAGAAAAAATCTCGATATTGCGAGCAGAAACACGGTTTTGCGTGGCAATAACGAATTGTCTTTATGCGTATATAACACGCCCCCGTAATCCCTTTACGCCGTCCGCAAAATCTTGCGAACGGCGTAAATAAAACGATCAAAACTAAAGACTTTTTAATTATACTTTTTCGGGTTCGGGGTAGTCTACTCCGAACGTGTCCACCGTCGCTTTCTCTATCACGACGGGCGTAAGCGGTCTATCGGAAAAATCCGTCCGAACGTTCGCTATTTCGTCGACGACGTTCATACCGTCAACGACTTTGCCGAACGCTGCGTACGCCCCGTCAAGGTGCGGAGCGTCTTCGTGCATAATGAAAAACTGCGATCCCGCGGAATCGGGAAACATAGATCTCGCCATAGAAATAACCCCGCGCGAGTGCTTTAAATCGTTTTTATACCCGTTAGACGTAAATTCGCCCTTTATCGAATACCCCGGATTCCCCGTACCCGTGCCTTTGGGGCAACCGCCCTGAATCATAAATCCTGATATAACTCTATGGAATATCAAGCCGTTATAAAATCCGCTTTTTACGAGCGATATAAAGTTGTTTACCGTGTTCGGCGCAACTTCGGGATAAAGTTCGCATTTAATCTCTTTGCCGTCTGCCATAGTAAAAGTTACTACGGGATTTTCGTTTGCCATTTATTTTAACTCCTTAACGTTTAATTTTAAATTTCGCGGCGGCGCAAAATTTGCGCCGCCGACGTTGATTTTTTAATTAGCGATTACGCTTTGCTTTCGCCGAGAATACGCGACAAAAACTCTTTAGTTCTCTGCATTTCGGGCGAGTTGAATATTTTCTGCGGCGCGCCGTCCTCGACGATTACGCCGTCGTCCATAAATATAACGCGGTTAGACACGTCGCGCGCAAAGCCCATTTCGTGCGTTACGACTATCATCGTAAGTCCGCTATCCGCGAGATCGCGCATTACCGACAAAACTTCACCCACCATTTCGGGATCGAGCGCGGACGTCGGTTCGTCGAATAAAATCACTTCGGGATTCATAGAAAGCGCGCGAGCAATGGCAATACGCTGTTTTTGTCCGCCCGAAAGTTGCGACGGCTTGGCGTTGATAAACGCGCCCATACCTACTTTTTCGAGATATTCTTGCGCGATTTTAGTCGCTTCCGCTTTGCTTCTTTTTAAGACGATCATTTGCGGTTTAACGCAGTTATTAAGCGCGGTCATATTATTGAAAAGGTTAAACGACTGAAAAACCATTCCGACTTTCGCGCGGTACTCGGTGAGTTTAACGGACTTATCAGTAATATCCGTGTCGTGATACAACACGCTCCCGCCCGACGGTTGCTCTAAAAGGTTGATGCAACGAAGCATCGTGCTTTTACCGCTTCCCGACGGACCTATAACCGATATAACGTCGCCGCGGTTTACGTCGAAAGATATGTCTTTTAATACTTCGTGATCGCCGAAAGACTTTTGAAGATTGACGATTTTAAGAACGTTTTCCATTATTCGCCCTCCTTAACGTGAATTTCGGCTTGCGGATCCGACTGCGAACCGAACACGGTATAGTTTTTGTTTCCGTCCATCTTCTTTTCCAAAAGACGTAAAAGACGGGTAATTGCAAAAGTCAAAACAAAGTATATAGCCGCTATAAGCAAATACGTCGCAAAAGTCTGCGCAGTCTTTGCCACTATTGTTTTTGCTTGAAAATACAATTCCGTAAAACCGATAACGTTAAGCACCGACGTATCTTTTATATTGATAACGAATTCATTCGCAACGCTCGGCAAAATATTCCTTAACGCTTGCGGAAGAACTACGTGAATCATTGTTTGAAAGTGCGTCATACCAATGGCTTGCGCGCCTTCGAACTGACCTTTATCAATCGAGATAATACCACCGCGAACGATTTCCGCCATATACGCGCCCGTATTTATAGAAACGATAAGCAAGCCCGAAAAAACAACGTTAAGAGTGTCTCCGTCGTTAAGGAGCGCAAACCCCCAGAATATAACCATCGCTTGAACCATCATAGGCGTTCCGCGGAATACTTCTATATAAATATTAAGTATTACGTCGCCGATTTTTTTAAGAACTCTTAAAAATTTATTTTTAGATTCGGGCATAGTACGGTATACACCGATTAAAAGACCGATTAAAAGACCTATCACGGTGCCTATAAGAGACACTAAGAGCGTATATCCTACGCCCTTAAGTATCCACAAATAGTATTTATATATTATTTTGCCCATTTGTTGAAACAACATTGTTACGTTACCTTTTTAATTAATTTTCTCTTTTCTTTCTTACGATAACTATAGCCGCCGCCGAAAGTGCCGCAACGAGAGCGAATGCGGGAATTTGCGCGGATATACTGCCCGAACAACCGCCTTCGTCTTCGGAAGCATACTCCGTGGCCTTGCTCATAAGATTCAAACGCGTTTCTTTGTCTATTTTAGCGAGAGCAGCGTTTACTTTTGTTACGAGTTCGGTATTACCTTTTTTCATTCCTACCGCAATTTGAACGTCTTCCGCGGAAGCCTTAAAGCCCGTATCGTTGTTTACGAGGTGAATATAAGTAAAATCACTGTTAGTCGAACAATCGGAAACAGCACCGGGTTCTTCTGCGACGTAACCGTCAACAACCTTGGTATTAAGCGCGTTAATCATTTCGGGGAAGGTTCCCATCGGCGTATAACGCGTAATTCCGTAAGTCGAGGCTTGATCTTCTAACGCCGTGTCGTGGAACGTTCCGTTTTGAGCAACAATCGTAGCGCCGTTGAAATCCGCAAGTTTCGTAGCGTTAGCGTATTTGCCGTCTTTTCTGACAACTATTACGAGTTGACTCTCATAATAAGCGTCGGAGAAGTCTATGCTTTCTAATCTTTCCGCCGTGGGAGACATACCCGCTATAATAAAATCAAGCGTACCCGCTTGCACCGCGGGAATAAGAGCGTCCCAATCGTATTTTACGATAACAAGTTCTCTGTTTAATTCGTCGGCTATTTTTTGTGCCATCATTACGTCGTAACCGTTAGCATAACCGTCGGCGTTAGAAATTTTAACCGCACCGTTCTTATTCGTAGTTTGCGTATAGTTAAAAGGCGCATATCCGCATTCCATACCGACGGTAAGTTGCTCTTTACCGCTATCGGCGGATGCCGAGGTTTCTTTTACGTTTGCGGTTATCGGCATTAAAGCGATAAACGCGACCATTGCCATAATCATGGCTACAAAAGTGCTAATAACTCTTTTCATTTTTGTTTCTCCTTAAAACAATGAATTTTTTTGTTGCTTTGCCGCGAGTGAATTTTTTTGCGGCTCCGCATGAATTAAAAAAAATCGTGATACTATCAAATATCACGACTTAGGATCCATTGTCTTA
>CAZNWP010000063.1:0-7027 GCA_964576995.1 uncultured Christensenella sp.
TTCAAAATAACTATTATTTTGTCATATTTCCTTCTATTCAATTTTTAAGCAACTTCCGTCAACTTCGGTTGACGCGCTGTCTCGTTTGCGACAGCCTATATATAATACCACAAGCAAATCTTTAAGTCAAGCGTTTTTTCAAGGTTTTTTAATTTTTTTTGAAAAACTTTTTTGAGAACTTTTTGCCCCGCGTACTCCGCGCAGAACACCGTTCCCGCTCGACCGATAAACGTTTCGGCGTTTATCTAGCTTACGGCAACTCACTTGCGTGAGTGTACTTGAGATTATATAGTAAAACGGAATTTAAGTCAAGCGTTTTTTCAAGGTTTTTTAAACTTTTTAAAACGTTTTTTCGGTTTATCTATATATTGTGCTTTTTTGTCTAACGACCACAATATTTAGTTTACCGACAATCCGCAAATCGCAAGTATTTTTCTACCGATTTTGCCGTGCGGCGTGTTGCT
Organism: uncultured Christensenella sp.; assembly: GCA_964576995.1. GTDB lineage: Bacteria > Bacillota > Clostridia > Christensenellales > Borkfalkiaceae > UBA1259. The sequence goes on from CAZNWP010000063.1 coordinate 465, forward strand.
CTCTTTGAGAGAGCGTGATTGATTATATAACAAACTGAGATTTAAGTCAAGCGTTTTTCCAAGGTTTTTAAAACTTTTTAAAAAATGTTTTAAAAAGTCGAAAACCGTCTCGTTTTATCGAAACGGTTTTCGTTATTTTACAATCTTTTTAAAGCCCCATAAACATTTTAGTGCGCTTATCGCCGAGAAATTCGTCGTAACCTATTCGTTCCAAAGAAAACTTCCCGTTCTCGAACGCTATCGTCGTTACGGACGCGTTGTTCACCCACGGAATATTTTTCATCTCGGAAAGAGGCAATTCGGATAAAACGCATTGCGCCGTTCTTATTACGCCGCCGTGAGTCGCGATAACCGCAACGCCGTCTTTCCCTTCACATTCGCGAACGACTTTATTTAAACCTTGCATCAACCTCGTTTTAAGTTCCTCAAAACTCTCGCCTCCCGTCGGACGAGCCGCGCCGACGTTCTTTTCCCAAACCATATAATCTTCGGGAAAGTGCTCCGCTATGAAAGGAACGGTTTCGTCCTCCCACTTGCCACCGTAAATTTCGTTAAACTCAGCCATAGGCTTAACGGGAATTCCCGTGAGTTCAGATATTTTTGCAACCGTCTGCTTGGCGCGAACGAGTTCGCTTGAATAAACTCCGCAAACTTTATACTCGGAATAGATGTATTTGCACGTCTCCGAGCCTTGTTCTATCCCCGCCGAAGTAAGCGGATAATCTACTCTTCCGCAAAAAACCCGCTTGACGTTTCCGTCGCTTTGTCCGTGTCTTATTAGTAAAATTTTAACCATACGTCGTTCCTATATTATATAATGTATATATATTTAACGAATTCACCGTATAACGAGTCTCTCCGACCGTCCTTTATACATCTATTTTCTCTCTGAAAGTTTTAAGCCACTCGTCGGCAATCAACTTCACGCCCGCAACGTTCGGATGTACTCCGTCGTACGAATACGGTTCTACCCCGTGCTTTGCCGTCGCCGCGTCTAATTTTTCTTGTAAAGAGACGAAAGGCAAATTAAAATCTTCGGCGATTTTTCTTACGGCTTTCGCGTAATTTTTAATTTCTAAAAACTCGTCGTATTTCGCTTGTGTCGCCGAACCCTTTAACACGTACGGTTCTATAATCATAATTTTACAGTTAGGCAATCTCTCTTGCGTTTCCTTAATAAGCGTACGGTATATTCTGTCGAAGCGGTCGAGTTCCACGCCGTTTTTACCGCTTACCTCGTGCCATACGTCGTTTACGCCGATAAGGATAGATAAAACGTCGGGTTGCAAATTCCAAACGTCCGACTTAACGCGCGCGTACAAATCTACGATTCTGTTGCCGCTTACGCCGCGATTTACGACTTGGTACTTCTCGGGATTTTCCGAAATAAGTTGACACGCGACTAAAAAAGAGTAGCCACTTCCGTAGCCGTAAACGGTTCCGTCCGCTTCGCGGTTTCTATTCATATCCGTTATGGAATCACCAAAATTTACAATTTTCATAATAATCTCCTTTAACTATCTATAATTAAACGTCTCTGACGCTTTTTATTTTACCGTTTTCTATAACGAAGCGAGTATAAGTTTTACCTTTAAATACTACGGACGGGAAATCCGCGGCGGTAAACACCGTCTGAACGCCCTCGGTTGCTGCGAGAAGTTTACGCTGACGCGATTTATCGAGTTCGGATAAAACGTCGTCTAAAATAAGCACGGGATATTCCCCCGACCTCTTTTTGAACGTCTCCGTTTCGGCAAGTTTAAGCGCAAGCGCGACTGTACGTTGTTGACCTTGCGAACCATAAACGCGAGCGTCCGTTCCGTTTAACACGAATTTTATATCGTCGCGGTGCGGACCTATCGTGGTAAAACCTAAACGCATATCTTTTTCCATTGCGTTTTTCAAATCTTCTTTTAACGCGGCGGCGATTTCTTGTTCTTCTCCCGCGTAACCGCTTTCCGTTTTCATTTTAAGCGTTTCCGCGCCGCCCGACAAATACGCGTGTTTTTCTTCCGCGATAGGCGCTAGTTCCTTTAAAAATTCGTTGCGCGCCTTTATGATTACCGCGGCGTATTTAACGAGTTGCATATCCCACACGGGGAGCGTTTCTTTAACCACGTAAAAATCCGGGGATTTCAACAGGTTGTTCCTCTGCGATAGAATTTTATTATACCGCTGCAAAGCGTAAAAATAATTCTTGGACATCTGAGAGAGAGACACATTCATAAACCGCCTTCTGTCCTCGGGGCTTTCTTGAACGAGTTTAAGTTCGGACGGATTAAAATACACGCTGTTAATATTGCCCATCAGTTCGCCGATTTTAAGCGTTTCGACGTCGTTTATAAAGACGCGCTTTTTATCGTCGACGGAAAACCGCATTTTGACGGTAACCTTGCCGTACGAACTTTCCGCCGTTCCCGTAACGTCCGCGGAATTCTCGCCGCTCTTTACGACGAGTTTGTCGCGATTAGCGCGCGGAGAATAACCCGTACACAAGAAAAACAACGCTTCGACGGCGTTCGTCTTGCCTTGAGCGTTCGCGCCCGTTAAAACATTTATCCCGTCGCGGAAGCAAAATTCTTCTTCTGCGTAATTGCGGAAATTTTTAAGCGTTAAGCGCGTAATCTTCATACTTTGACGGCAAAGAAATTTAAACCTTGCCTCTCCTTGCATTTTTTTATTTTTATCGTTTGACTTTATTCGATTTAAATTATATTATATATGTACACGGAAATCAAACCGACCGAAGTTTAAGAAAGTTTATCGTCGGATAAAAGTTCTTTCCACGGAACATATTATACACCAACGCGAAAACTTTGGCAAACGAAAAAAACTAAAAAAGGAAATCATTATGGAATCTTACGAAATTTTATGGGCAACGACCTTGACGGAACTCGAAAAAACCGTCAGTTCCATTTCTTTCGCAACTTTTATCGATCCGCTCGTTCCGGTAGACGTTATCGGGAATAAACTCGCGCTATGTTGCCCCGGCAAAATTTTAACCAGCGCACTATCCCGCGAATCTCTCGCGAAAACTATACGCGACGCGCTTAAAAAATGCAATTCGGACGTAACGGACTTCGTCGTGTACGACGCCAAAACGCGCGAAGAATATCTCGCCCTCGTCGGCGAAGATCAACGCGAAGAGATAGAAAGTCAAGGTACGCCCGTCAATCCTAAATTCACGTTCGATTCGTTCGTGGTAGGTTCGTCCAACGAATTTATTTACGCGGCGGCAAAGGCGGTTGCCGATCACCCCGGCAAAACCGACGAATACAATCCGCTTTTCATATATGGCGGTTCGGGACTCGGCAAAACACATATATTGATGGCGATTGCCAACCAAATAAAGGCGAAAAGCCCCGAACTTAAAGTTCTATACGCCACGTGCGAACAATTCACTAACCAAATGGTGGAAAGTTTAAGCAAGGGTAAAACCTCCCCCGCGGACTTCCGCAGAAAATATCGCAACGTCGACGTTCTGTTAATAGACGACGTACAATTCTTAGCGAAACGCCAAGGCGTGCAGACGGAGTTTTTCAACACGTTTAACGAACTCGTTATGCAAAACAAGCAAATAGTATTGACAAGCGACCGTCCGCCTAAGGAAATCGAAGTTTTAGAAGATCGTTTACGCACGCGCTTCGAAGGCGGCTTGCTCGCGGACGTACAACCGCCCGATCTCGAAACGCGCATTGCGATTTTGCGCAGAAAATCCGAAGAGCAAAAATGCCTCGTCGACATTAAAGTTCTAACCTACCTCGCGGAGACGTTCGACGTAGACACGCGTTCGCTTATAGGCAAACTCACGAAGGTTATTTTCGCGTCCAAACTACACGAACGCCCCATTACTGTGGAACTCGTTAAAGACGCGCTTAAAGAGTCGGCGGGCGAAACGCAAGAAGAACTTCAAGCGGACGACATAATAAATTGCGTGTGCAATTTTTACAAGATAAACAAATCGGATATGCTCGGTAAAAAGAAAAATAAAGAATTTTCCGAGCCGAGACAAATTTGTACTTACCTGATAACCGATATGATGAATCTCCCCCTCGTTACGGTAGGAAGCATAATGGGCGGCAGAGATCACGCGACCGTTATATACGCGCGCGACAAGGTGGCGGAACAAATGAAAACGGACGCAAAACTCGCGACCGACATAAAAGACATTAAAAAGATGCTGTTAAAACAGTAACCCGCTTAAAATCAAGCGGAAAGAAGACGTAATATGAACGATTACACGGAAGGAACGTACGACGCCGTAGTTATCGGCGCGGGACACGCGGGGTGCGAAGCCGCTCTTGCTCTCGCGCGGACGGGCATTAACACTGCTATGCTGACGCTTAACCTCGACAGTATAGCGTTTATGGCGTGCAACCCGTCGATAGGCGGTACGGCGAAAGGACAAATAGTGCGCGAGATAGACGCGCTCGGCGGAGAAATGGGCGTAAACGCGGACAACGCGCTTATGCAAATCCGCATTTTAAATCGCGGCAAAGGCGCGGCTGTTCGCAGTTTAAGAGGACAAGAAGATAAAAACCTTTATCACCGTCTTATGAAACAAACGCTCGAAAACACGGCCAACCTTAAAATTTTACAAAGCGAGGCGGCGGAAATATTAACGGACGGCGAAAAGGTTACGGGCGTAAAAACGACGTTCGGCGGAACGATTTACTGCAAAGCGGCGATAATCTGTACGGGCGTATACTTAAACGGCAGCGTTATCGCGGGCGAATGGCGGCAGTCGTCGGGGCCTAACGGTTTTCAACCCGCAACGGCGTTGACGGAAAATCTCGCCGCGCTCGGCTTTTCGATTCGCCGTTTCAAGACGGGAACTCCCGCGCGCGTGGATAAACGCACGATTGATTTTAGCGAACTCGAAATTCAAGACGGAGAAAAAGTATATCCCTTCTCCTATTTAAGCAAGGGCATACCCGAAAAACAAACGCCGTGTTATCTCACTTACACCAACGAAAAAACGCATGAGATAATCCGCGCGAATTTGCACCGTTCCCCGTTGTACTCGGGAATGATTCACGGCACGGGTCCGAGATATTGCCCGTCGATCGAAGATAAAGTCGTTAGATTTGCCGACAAAGAGCGGCATCAATTGTTCTTAGAACCCGAGGGCGGTGACACGAACGAGATTTACGTTCAAGGAATGTCCTCGTCTCTCCCCCACGACGTGCAAAAAGCAATGTACCGCACGGTGAAAGGCTTAGAGCATTGCGAGATTATGCGTTACGCCTACGCGATAGAATACGACTGTATAGACTCGCTCGATCTCTACCCGACGTTAGAATATAAAAAAATATCGGGGCTTTATACCGCGGGACAGATAAACGGCACGAGCGGTTACGAAGAAGCCGCCGCACAAGGACTTATCGCGGGGCTTAACGCTTCGCTTAAACTCCGCGGAGAAGCGCCGCTGATTTTACAACGCAACGACGGATATATAGGCGTACTTATCGACGATTTAGTAACGAAAGGCACTAACGAGCCGTACAGAATGATGACGTCGCGCGCGGAACACCGCATAGTATTAAGACAAGACAACACCGACTTGCGCCTTACCGAAAAAGGCAGAAAGGCGGGGCTCGTAACCGACGAACGCTACGACGTTTACTTAAAAAGAAAAGCGCAATACGAACGCGCGATAGCGATAGCGGACTCACCGTTAAAACCGCGCGAAACGCAAGCGATACTCACCGAATACGGCTTCCCCGAGGCACAAACCGCGTTGACGGCGGGAGATCTCGTAAGACGCGGAATCCCCATTAGCGCGATAGCGGAAAAAACGGGTGCGTTCGCGGATATAACGGACGACGTTCTCGAAACGGTCGAAATAGACGAAAAATACCGCGGCTACCTCTTAAAAGAGCAAGAGCAAATAGAAAAAGCGGCAAAACTCGAAGAACGACTTTTGCCCGACGACGTCGACTATTCCGCGATTAAAGGATTAAGACTTGAAGCGCGCCAAAAACTCGCCAAAATCCGTCCGAAAAACCTCGGACAAGCGGGACGAATTTCCGGCGTTTCCCCCGCAGACGTATCCGTATTAATGGTATATTTAGGAAAATAAAGATATATAATACTTCCCTCCTCGAAGGCATAGACTTTGAGGAGGGAAAACTTTAATTTTTATTATTATAAACAACGCTCGCGGCGAGATAATTCACACCGATTGTTGTTCCGTTTCGGGGAGATTTATATCTATTCTCTCGGAGAGACGAATATCTGCGGACGACGCGCCGACTAAAATTTTAAACGCACCGTTCTCTACGTGCCATCTTTTTAGCGACGTATTATAACACGCAAAAGAACGGAAATCAAGTTTAGCCGTTACCGTCTTGGTTTCGTGCGCGTCTATTTCAATTTAGAAACTCCTTTTAGTTCTTTTTCGGGGCGGCTAACCATTGCGAAAACGTCTTTAACGTACACTTGCGATATTTCTTTTGCGGCAAAATCCGACTCATTCGCAATATCGTAACTCACCTCGAATTTTCCCCCTTACGGTCATTCTGAGGCTCGTCCGCTTTGACGGGGCAAGCGAAGAATCTCGC
>CAZNWP010000064.1:0-6697 GCA_964576995.1 uncultured Christensenella sp.
TACGTTTCCTTTTTATCATAATTATATTACTATATTTCTTTACTTAGCAATCTCGATTTTAGATTTTGCAAATTTCGTCCTTTATAAAGTAAAGCCGCCGTCTGCGGTTATCGCTTGCCCCGTGATAAAAGGTGCGCCCGCGCATAAATAGAATATTAAATCGGCTATTTCGCGTGGAGTTCCGAATCGACCGAGCGGCGTTCTCGTTATCAAATCCGCTTTTTCGTCGGAATTAAACGCGTCGTTCATCGGCGTGTCGATAACCCCGGGACACACGCAATTAACGGTGATATTGCTTGAAGCGACTTCCTTTGCGAGAGCCTTAGAAAAACCTATAAGCGCGGCTTTCGACGCGGAATACGCCGTTTCCATGCACGCGCCCTTTTCGCCCCATATAGACGAGACGAACAAAATCGAGCCGCTTTTTCTCTTTTCCATAGACGGAAGCAAGGCTTTCGTCAACAAAAACGAAGGCTTAACGTTTACGTCGAAAATATAATTCCATTCCTCTTCCGTCGTATCGGCGCAGAGTTTATAAAGATCGACGCCGGCGTTAGACACGAGAACGTCGGTATGTCCGAAGTTGTCGAGCGTAAATTTTGCGAGGTTTTCCGCTTCTCCCTTTTTAGAAAAATCCGCCTTAAACGGAAAAAAGTAATCGGCAAGTTCGCGCGCTCTAAGCGAGGATTTAAGTTTCTCGATATTGCCTTCTCCGTTTCTGAATTGTCCGACGGTAAAATATCCGTTTTCGATAAACTTTTCCGCAACCGCGCCGCCTATCGCTCCCGACGCGCCCGTAACGACCGCAACTTTCAAATTAAGCACTCCTTATAATTGCGCGTATGCGCATATATGCGCCGCGCTCCGAATTTTCCGTTAAAAAACTAACGCCGCCGCATATATATACCGCGACGGCGTAATCTTTATTATAAATTAACCTTTAACGCGCTCCATATATTCGCCCGTTCTGGTATCTACTCTAATGAGTTCGCCTTCGTTTACGAACATAGGCACTTGAATTTTCGCGCCCGTTTCCAAAATCGCTTCTTTGGTAGCGTTGGTTGCGGTGTTGCCCTTAACCGACGGATCGGAAGTGGTTACGCGAAGAACGACGAAGTTGTCGCATTCTACGGAGAACGCCGCGCCTTTATAGAATTTAACCTTAACGGGATCGTTCTCTTTTATGTATAAGAGAGCGTCTTCTACTTGTTCGTGGTTAAGCGGGATAAGATTGTACTCTTGATCCATAAAGTAGTAAAGTTCGCCGTCGTTGTAAGAATAAGTCATATTCTTGGTTTCGATGGTAACTTCGGTAATTTTTTCGGTGGGGTTCCAAGTTCTCTCCAAAACTTTTCCGTCGATAACGTTTTTCATTTTAGTTCTTACGAACGCCGCTCCCTTACCGGGTTTAACGTGTTGAAAATCCACGATAGTCCAAACCGAACTTTCGTATTCGAAGGTAACACCCTTTCTGAAATCGCCTGCTGTCATAATAATCTCCTTAAATATGTGTTAATATTTATTTATTTTTTATAAAATTATCAATTTTTTATCGTCCGAATAAAGACGTTTTACGCCGTTTTCCGTCATAATAACGGTATCCTCTATTCTCACTCCGAATTCCCCGTCGATATATGCGCCCGGTTCTATCGTAAACACCGCGCCGACGTCTAAACTTCCCGCCGCCCTCGGCGACAAGTACGGTTCTTCGTGTATTTCGAGCCCCACGCCGTGTCCCAAAGAATGGGTAAACAGTTCGCCGTAACCGAGACGAGACAAATAATTTCTCGCAACGCCATCCGCTTCTTTTAACGGCATACCGGCAAAAATCTCTTTTTCGGCTTTTTCGTTCGCGGTTTTCACGGCGGAATAAACACTTAAAAACTTCTCCGTCGGAGCACCGAAAAACGCAGTTCTCGTAAGGTCGGAACAATACCCGTTCACTTTACAACCGCAATCTATGAGAATAGGTTGATTCGGCTTTAACTTCGTATCGCCCGTAACGTGATGCGGCACCGCAGAATTCACGCCGAACGCGACTATCGTATCGAAACTCATTTCCGTCGCGCCGAGACTCATCGCTTTGCGCTCTAAAATATCTTTAAGCCGCTTTTCCGTCATTCCCGCTTTTACGCGCGTTACGGCGTAAGCGTACGCTTCTTGAATAATTTCGCACGCGCGAATTATATAGGACGTTTCTTCTTGTGATTTTATAGCGCGCATACCGCGCAACGACTTTCCTCCGTCTTTAAGCGGAACGCCGAAAGCCTTATAACTTTCGTAACTCGCGACGGTGGTCGTTTCGTAATCCAAGAATAACGTTCTAACGCCTTGACGTTTTATTTCGTTCGCTATATCGTCTAACGATTTATAAAGCAAGCAAGCCGCTTTACCGCAAACCGCGTCTTTCGCGGCGTAAAAATATCTGGCGTCGGTAAAGAACACGGGATTTTGCGATAAAAGCAAAAAACCTTCCGCAACGTCAGCACCGAGAAAATAGCGGCGCATTACTCTATCGGTAATCAAATACGCGTTATCACTGTCAACGTAAACCATTATTGATAATATTTTATCAAAAAAAAACGTTTAAGTCAATCTCATTTTACATATTTTAAAATAATAGTGAAAAAATACGCGATAAACGCAAATAATCCACCGTTACCGCGGCGGATAAATGTTCTTCGCTTACTTAAAAATGATATCGTTTACTTTACAATAAAGATTTATTTACAATAAAATTTAATCACCTACCTCTCTTCTCTACGAAAAAAGAGATTAATCCCGCCCCGACAAAAGAACGGATAACAACACCAAACCTACGTTCGCACCGACTACGACGCCTATTAAAAAACCGTACCACATAATTTACTCCGCATAAATTATTGCACGGTTTTTTATTTTTATTCGGGCAAAGCCGAAAAAGAGTGAATATGGCTAGCGACGACGGACACGGTAACGAGAAATCTGTCGCCCGAACGCGTTATTTCGAGCGACGGGTAGCCTTTATAATCAAAATAATCGCGCAACAAAACGTCGAGATCTTTCAGTAAAAGTTCAGAAAACTCCTCTTTGACGTTAAGCCTGTCGTGCCTTATCAACTCTTCCATTCTGACGAGATCGTTTTTCTTTTTCATACGCTCTTTTTAATACTCCTTCTGATACTGCCGAAAAAACCCGAATACTTCCCCGTTACGTCGAAAATTTTGTCGGTGTTCTTTTTAACGTTATTCGCGAGAATTTTATAAGCGCGGTACGACTCCGCGCGCTTGGGAAGCGAATAGCCGCAATATAAAAACACTTCGTCCTCCTCGGGAAGCACGCCGACGAGCGGGGTTTTCAATACCGCTTCGATATCCCTCGGCGACATCATTTTTCCGTCGAGCATCAAGTCCCCTCGCGCCCTGTTGACTATTACGCCCGTACGGCTCAGCCTATAACTTTTTAAGATAGCGATAGCCTTGTCCGCGTCTCTTAAACTCGGTAAAGACGGAGTTGCGACGATTAACGCTTCGTCCGCGCAAGAAGCCGCGCGGTGAAATCCAACGTCTATCCCCGCGGGGCAATCTATCAATATAAAATCGAACGCGCCGTCGAGATTTTCCATAATGAGTTTTATCTGTTGCCCCGTAACGGGCGACGACGGCAAAAGTCCGCCCGACGGCAGAACGAACAAATTCTTTCTGTCGTTATCCTGAACGAGCGCTTGCCTAACCCTGCAACGCCCCTCTAAAACGTCTTTAACGTCGTAAACTACTTTATTTTCCACACCCATTACCACGTCTAAGTTATTAAGCCCGAAGTCGACGTCCACGAGCGCGACGCGTTCGCCGAGACTTGCGAGAGCCTGACCGAGATTAGCGGTAACCGTGGTTTTTCCAACGCCGCCTTTACCCGACGTTACAACGATTTTTCTCGCCACGACTGCACCTCTATCGCCGTACATTTTAAACGAAAAAAAACCGCGTGTTTTGCCTTTTCTTGCAAAATCGCGCGGAATAACGTCGTATACGAATTTTATTTAGTTGACAATAGAATTTTTTTAAGCATTTTCGCGTCGCCGAGAGCAACTCCGCCGCCGATGGCGTTCACGTATTTGCCGTTGTCGGCGATATTGACTTTCATCGAAAAAACGTCCTCGTAATACTTTTTAAGACCGTACACGGCGGACGGTGCGCCCGACACGTATATACCCGCCTTGCGTATCTCCGAGGACACTTCGGGCGGAAGTTTTTTAAGCACGTTAAGCGCGATTTCCGCGGTTTTGTCGTAATACTTTTTGAGAGGCTCGTAAATTTCCGAAGCGCGAACGGTAAACGCGCGCGGCGTACCGTCGCGTAAATCCCTGCCGCTTATCGCCACGGAAAGCGTATCGCGCGGTTCTAAACTGCCCGCCTCGTTTTTAATGCGTTCCGCGGTAATTAAACCTATCTGCATACCGTATTTTTCCGCGACGTAGTCGATAATGTCGGTATTAACCTTGTTACCGCCGAAGTTTGCCGACACGCCGGCGATAATACCGTCGAAAGATAACGCCGCGATACTCGTAGATCCGCCGCCCATATCGACGATAAAACACGGCGCGGAATCGTTTACGGGAATTCTCTGACCTAAGGCGGAAAGCAACGGACTTTCGACGAAGTACGTTTTGCCTATTCCGCAATTTTTAGCGGTTTTGCGGTATTTTTCTATCATATCGGAAGTTGTCCCGCACGGCACGGAAAACAAAGCCGTAACGCCCGCAAACCTATTTTTAACTCCGACTTTATTTAAAAATCCGAAAAGAACCGCCGAAGCGACTTTACCGTTTACTATCTCGTTTTCAAACACCGGAAACACCATTTTCGTGCCCGACCCCGTTTTGCCGACGAGTTTATAAGCGTTTTCGCCGATCGCCTTAACCTCGCCGCTTACGTCGTCCACCGCGGCGACGGTAGGTTCGCTTAAAACGAGCCCGCTGCCCGTCTTGTATATATTAGTATAAACGCTGTCAAAATCAATACAATATTTTTCCGCAGACATAATAAAACTCCGTCGCGTTTTGCGCGAGATTTTCGCGCGAGAACGCTTTTTTAATAACGCGGCGTTGCAGTAACCCCGCAACGCCGCCGAACTATCAAAGTATTTCGAGATTCTTTCTGAACACCTTGCGGAAGTCCGAACCGACGGAAAGCGCGGAACTGATTTCCAAGGAAGCGTCGCTATCCGTTTCCGTTTTCATAATAACGGAATCGCCGAGAATATCGCAGTTTATACCCGTAATAATGGAAGAAAGACTTCTGTCGAGATTGCTCGCGAGACGGAGCATAACGCCCATTTTTCTCACCGCGTCCATATCTTCGTCGTTTACGAGTTCGCGATAACGCGCCCATTCCTGCAAGTTAATATCGTCTATCCCCGTGCAAGAGCATACGAAAGACGCCATAACGAGATCCCTGTGCGACACGCCGTAAATATTGGAATTGAGAATTAAATACGCGCTGTGCTTTTCAAAGTTATAAAAGCCCATCTTCTTGCCCGCTTCGTACACGAACGCCGCGACTTTAAGAATTTTCAAATACTGCCTCGGGAACTTATGCAATACGCGAAGTTGCTTGAACAACTGAATGGAAAGAGCGACGGTTTGTTCCACGTGTTTGCGGTTGCAACCGAAGAAGTCGACTAGCGTATTCAAACTGAAAGACATAACGTCGGATATCGGCTTGTCGAGCGTTACGGGCATAGCGTAGTTATACATAATACCCGTACGAAGTCCGCTACCGCTTATCACGATGTTTTCTTTATTAACGTATTTTTTGAACGAGTTAATGGCTGCGAGCGCGGCGGGAAGAATATCCGCTCTTCCACTCGATAAACCCTTAACTTTTTTCTTCCTGTCGAGGTCGAGCCCTTTTACTAAATCGTAAACGTGTTCGAAATCGTCCCCTTTAACTACGTAGTTATGTATGGTTTTAAGGGGATATTTTTTCATAATTTTCGTCATTCTGCAAAGATTTCTGAACGAACCGCCGACGCCTATGAGTTGCGCGTCGGGATCGACGTTTTTAAGCCATTCTATGCGGCTTAATTGATCGGTAAAGAACTCTTCTATTTTCACCGCCTGCTCTTGGGGCGACAAACCGTCCTCCGCGAAAAGTTCCGTAAGCGTTATCGCTCCGAACGGAAGCGTTTCGTAGTTAAGCAAATTACGTCTGTTGTAGTATACGATTTTCGTACTGCCTCCGCCTATTTCGAGTATAAGTCCGCGCGGAATATCCATCGTGTTTATAACTCCGCGGTAAACGTAAATCGCTTCTTCTTCTGCGGAGAGAACGCGAAGTTTAATACCGCACGTCGCGGAAACTTCGTCCAAAAAACTTCTCTGATTTTTAGCGCGACGAACCGCCGCGGTCGCAACGGCGATTATCCTTTCTATGCCGTTGACGTCGCAGAGTTTTCTAAACATTTTAAGCGTTCTTATCGTCTCTTGAATTCTCGCGGGTTTTAAAAAACCGTCGCGTTCCATACCTTCGCCGAGTCTCGGCGCTTCTTTTAACTGATCAACTATCTGAAAATGTCCGTTTTCCATAACGTCCACAAGCAGAAGTCTTGCCGTATTAGATCCTAAATCAATAATTGCAATTCTTTCCAAAATACTCACCTTTTAATATAATATCTTTTTTTAACGCTACAATTATACCATAAGAAAAACGGTTTGTAC
>CAZNWP010000065.1:0-6628 GCA_964576995.1 uncultured Christensenella sp.
ACGGCGTAACTTATTTTGCGGAAAGCGAATTCCGTTCCGCTCCGTATTTCGATATCGATATCGATGGAATAATATTACCTGAAAGCAAATAATATCGATTGAAATTAATGCTCCAAGGGGTATAATATTTACCCCTTGGAACATTGTTTTTAAAAACGTAAACACTGAAATAAAATAAACGGGTTATAAAATGGCAGAAAACATTATTGAAAATAACATACGGGCAGATGCGGAATACGCGGTACGCTTCGATAATATAGGTAAAACGTTCGGAAAAGTTATCGCAAACAAGGGCGTGTCTTTCGGCGTTAAAAAGGGTGAGATATTATCGTTGCTTGGCGAAAACGGATCCGGTAAAACCACGCTTATGAATATGCTTTCGGGCATATATTATCCCGACGAAGGTCATATTTTTATCAACGGCGAACAAGTAAACATCGCTTCGCCGGAAGACGCTTTTAAATTGAAAATAGGTATGGTTCACCAACATTTTAAGTTGGTAGACCTTTTTACGGGTGTAGATAATATTATTCTCGGTATAAAAATGCCGGAATATTCCGTAAAAAAAGAAAAAGACGAGTTACTTAAAAAAGACGATAATTGCGATAAAAAGAGAAACAAGTTTTTTACGTATTGCAAAATCGCGGCTTTGCCGTTCATTAAGTTAGGCAAAAAAATTAAGTTCGACCGTTTATCTAAAAATCGCGGCAAGGAGTTGCAGCACATAGTAGAGAAATACGGTTTTGACGTAAATTTAAATAAGAAAGTGTACGATATGTCCGTTTCTGAAAAACAGACGATAGAAATAATAAAAGTTTTATATCGCGGTGCGGATATTATCGTTTTAGACGAACCTACGGCGGTTTTAACCCCGCAGGAGATAAAAAAATTATTCGATGTTTTGCGTAAAATGCGCGAAGATGGTAAGTCGGTTATTATCATAACTCACAAACTCAACGAAGTTATGGAAATATCCGACAGGGTTGCCATTTTGCGTAAAGGCGAATATATCGGCGCGGTAAACACGAGCGAGACTAACGAAAAAGCCCTTACCGAAATGATGGTCGGTAAAAAGGTTGACTTAAAAATCGAACGCGTAAAAACGGACTTTGATAAACCGCTTTTAGAAATTCGCGATCTCGTTATTAAAAAAGATGACGGAAGCACCGCTATTGACGGAGTGAACTTTTATATTCGTGGCGGCGAAATTTTAGGCGTCGCGGGTATAGCGGGTTGTGGGCAAAAAGAATTGTGTGAAGCGGTTGCGGGACTCCGCAAAATAGAAAACGGCTTTATTATGCACAAGGGCGAAAGCATCGTAGGGCTTCCGTCTAAGGAAATTATCGAAAAGGGTATCTCTATGAGCTTTATTCCCGAAGACAGACTCGGGATGGGGCTCGTTCCGTCATTTTCGATAACCGATAATATGATGCTTAAAACGTATAACGACAATAAGGGGCTTTTCGTTGACAGAGAATCCGCGAGAGAACAAGCGAACGCGTTGATAGAAAAACTCGAAATCGTAACGCCTTCCACCGAAACGCCCGTAAGGCGCTTGTCGGGTGGTAACGTTCAAAAAGTTTTAGTCGGCAGAGAAATTGAATCTTCGCCAAACGTTATCGTAACCGCGTACCCGGTCAGAGGTCTCGATATAAATTCGTCTTACGTTATCTACGATATATTAAACGAACAGAAGAAAAAGGGCACGGGTATATTGTTTATCGGCGAGGATTTAGACGTAATGCTTGCACTTTGCGATAAAATAATGGTTTTATGCCACGGTAAAAACATGGGTATCGTTCACGCGGAAAAAACGACGAAAGAAGAGTTGGGGCTTATGATGACGGGTTCTTTAGACCTCGCGGAAGTTAAAAATAAGGAATACGGCAAGGCGAAAGACAGTAACCTTACCGACGAACAGTGGAAAAACGCGGAAGCGGTGGCTGTCGCGGAAAAAGACTCTAAGGAGGTTACGAACGATGAACGATAATATGACGACAGTTAGAGAACCTTTGTTTCACATCGTAAAGAGAAGCGGTATTACGACGAAACAAGCGGTAAAAATTCGCGCTATTGCGGTAGTTACGGGGCTTTTGCTTTGCGGTATCATTTGTATGGCTATCTTTAAGGTTGATCCGTTTTCCGTATACTTCGAATTGTTTATGGGGGCGTTTGGAACTTCAGATAGAATTTGGTACCTTCTTCGCGATACTGCTTTATTGCTCGGCGTTGGCTTAGCCTTAATTCCCGCGTTCAAAATGAAATTCTGGAATTTGGGCGGTAACGGGCAAGTTTTGATGGGGTGTCTCGCTTCGGTTGCTTGTATGTTTTACTTTGGCGGAAAAATGCCCGATATAGTCGTAAACTTACTAATGATTGTTGCTGCAGTCGTTGCGGGTGCGCTATGGGCGGTTATTCCCGCAATATTCAAAGCCTTATTCAAAACGAACGAATCTTTATTTACGCTTATGATGAATTATATCGCGGCGGGACTCGTTTTGTTTTGTATAGACTCGTGGGTTAAGTCTGGTTCAGGCGTGCTTACTCCGATAGCAGAAGGTAATCTTATTACGATAGGCAATAATCACGTTCTTACGCTTATAGTCGTTGCGCTTATGACGGCGTTTATGTTCGTATATCTTAAATACACGAAACACGGGTACGAATTATCCGTCGTGGGCGAGAGTGAAAATACGGCGAGATACGTTGGTATTAACGTTAAAAAAGTAATTATAAGAACGCTTATTTTATCGGGCGCGATGTGCGGTATTATCGGTCTTTTGCTTGGAGGCTCTATAAATCACACGGTTAATAGCGAGTCTGCGGGAAATCGCGGTTTTACGGGGATAATGGTTGCGTGGCTTGCGAAGTTTGATCCTATTATGATGATTTTAACTGCATTTTTTATAACGTTCCTTTCTCGCGGAATGGGGCAAGTTCAGTCGGCGTTCGGTATTACCAACAGTGCCGTTTCGGACGTTATAATCGGACTTATTTATTTCTGTATAATCGGTTGCGAATTCTTTATAAATTATAAATTGATTTTCCGCGGCAAAAAGAAAAAAGAAATAATCAAAAGCGTCGTCGCCGAAAATTCCGTTGTAGAAAACGACGATAAAAATGAGAACGGAGGTAACGAATAATGGCTTTTGCGGTTATGCTTGCGAGTTCGATAAGCATCGGTATGGTTTTTTTGTACGGGTGTGTAGGTGAAATAATTACGGAAAAATCGGGACACTTGAATTTAGGTATTCCGGTATAATGTGTATGGGGACGGCGGGCGGTTGCCTTGGTGCGGCTTTATATAAAAGCGGACTTGCTTCCGGTGCGGACGGCAGTACGTTTATGCTTACGCTTACGGCGTTAATATTTTGCGTTTTATTTGCTGGGCTTGGCGGTCTTATTTATGCATTTTTGACTGTTACTCTTCGTTGTAATCAAAATATAACGGGACTTGCTTTAACGACTTTCGGTGCCGGCTTCGGTCAATATTTTATGGATAACGTGGTGGAAAAAGATTATCTTTCTTCCGCCAGTAAAATGATGAAAAACTTTTTTCCGTCGGCGTGGGGAGAATCGGCGTTCGGTAAAATATTTTTGTCTCACGGTTTTTTGATCTATTTTGCTATTTTTATTGCGGTTATTGCGGCGTTATTTTTAAGAAAGACGAAAACGGGGCTATGTCTTAGAGCAGTCGGTGAAAATCCCGCTACCGCCGACGCTGCCGGCGTCAACGTAAACGCGTATAAATATTGGGCGATAATAATAGGTTCCGCGATTGCAGGTATAGGCGGATTATGTTACATTATGAACTATATCGGCGGCACTTGGGAGAATTCAAGTACCATTCAAGCAATGGGTTGGCTTTCTATCGCGCTCGTTATATTTACGCTTTGGAAGCCGGATTTGAGTATTATAGGCTCTATTCTTTTCGGTGCTCTTTACATTATGTCGAGTTATATTAGTGTTCCTAATAATATCAAACGCCTCGTTGAACTTTTGCCGTACGTCGTAACCGTCGTAGTTTTAATCGTTACGAGTATTATCGGAAAAAAAGAAACTCAACCGCCGGCGTCGCTCGGGCTTAACTACTTTAGAGAAGAGAGATAATTGTTAAATACGGCGGAGCGATTTTTATCGCCCCGCCGTAAGTTTAAGTAATACGTTAAAGTGAAAAGCGATTAACTTCCGAATATAATCGTATAGAATATCGTTGAACTTCTATCGGCTTTAACGACGTTAAAACTTAATCGGATATACGTCTTAACCTTTTTTACGCGTTGAAAAGTATTCGGCGAGAGTTTTTACGCAACGTTTTTTTAATACTCCGCTCGTTACTTCGGGGCGGTGAGACGAGTTTTTAAACACCACGTCCGAACATTTAGAACCGACCTTGCCGAGTACGATTTCCAAATCTATATTGCTCGCGCCGTATACGAGTCTGCCGAGTTTTACCCACACGAGCGCGCCGCTGCACATAAAGCAGGGTTCGCAAGACGAGTAAAGCGTGTATTCATGCAAATCGGTTATTCCCGTTTTTCCGCAAAACTCGCGTATAAGTCCCGCTTCCGCGTGATACGTCGGGTCGTGCGCCGTGTATATTTTATTCTCGCTCTCGTATACTATTTCATCGTTTTTAACGAGTACCGCTCCGAACGGCTCGTTTCCGTGTTTTACCGCTTCTTCGGCGAGTGTTGCCGCCCGTTCCATAAATATTGCGTCGTTCATTTTTTATCTCCGTTTTTAACGTTTATACTATTTTAGCATATCCCGCCGAATTTACAAAACGAATAATCGCTTTTTTATGCCTATAATCTATCTTTTATATAAGGCATTTTGCGTTTTTCGTTGACATCTTGCCTTATAAAGTAGTATAATATATATGTTAATATGCCTAATTGCGGGCAAAAACGTTTTACGGGAGTTATTATGGCGCAAAGATATTTTTTAGCAGTAGACATTGGCGCGTCGAGCGGTAGACATATCCTCGGCAGTCTTGTAGACGGAAAACTCGTTTTAGAAGAAGTTCATAGATTTAAAAACGGCGCGACGAAAAAAAACGGCAAACTCGTTTGGAACACGGCGTCTCTTTTCGATAGTATAGTCGAAGGTCTTAAAAAGTGCAAAGAAGCGGGAAAAATTCCCGAATATATCGGAATCGATACGTGGGGCGTGGACTACGCGCTTTTAGATAAAGACGATAATCTTATCGGCGAGGTGTACTCTTACCGCGACGAAAGAACGCTCGCGGCTATTCCCGAAGTCGAGAAAATCGTTAGCGCAACGGACGCTTACGCGAGAACGGGCATAAGCAAAAACGTGTTCAATACGATCTATCAATTGTATTGCGATAAAACGTCCGGCAAAATGGCGAATGCGGAAACTTTCTTGATGGTTCCCGATTATTTGCATTTCTTGCTTACGGGCGTTAAGAAAAACGAATATACCAACGCTTCCACTACGGGACTTTTGAACGCTAAAACCCGCGATTGGGATTACGAACTTATCGAGAAGTTGGGTTATAAAAAGCAGTTGTTTAAGCCGCTTTCTCAACCTTGTACGGTCGTAGGCGACTTAAAATCCGAAATTGCGGAACGCGTCGGATTTACGGCGAAAGTAGTTCTTCCCGCCACGCACGACACGGCGAGCGCGGTTATGGCGGTTCCCGAAGCGGGCGATCCCTTATACATATCCAGCGGCACTTGGTCGCTTATGGGTATAGAGTCGGCGGAAGAAAACACGTCGGAACAAGCGCGCCTCGCGGGATTTACCAACGAGGGCGGTTACGGCAAGAGCGTAAGGTTTTTAAAGAACATTATGGGCTTGTGGATGATTCAAAACGTCAAGAAAGAGTTTAACGATAAATACAGTTTCGTAGATTTTGCCGTCGAAGCGGATAAAGTCGTCGGCTTTGACAGTGCGGTAGAGGTAAACGATCTTTCCTTCTTTGCACCCGACAGTATGATAGACGCGATTAAGGCTTACTGTAAAAAGACGGGACAACGAGTTCCCGAAACGGTCGGCGAAATCGCGCTTTGCGTGTATAAGAGCCTCGCGGTGAGTTATAAAGCGGCGGCGGACGAGATAGAAAAACTTACTGGCAAAAAGTTCGATCGCATAAACGTGGTCGGCGGCGGTTGCCAAAACGCTATGCTAAATAAACTTACGGCTCGCATATCCGGCAGAACGGTAGTCGCGGGTCCGATAGAGGCGACGGCGACGGGTAACGTTCTCGCGCAAATGCTTGCGGCGGGCGTTATTAAGTCGCTTGCGGATGGTAAGAAGATTATTCGCGAGTCTTTCGATATTAAAGAAATTAAAGAGTAATAACAAATTAGGAAACGGATTAAATGAAAAACGTATTAGACGTACTTAAAGAAAGAGGCTTTATTAAACAGACGGTGTACGAGGACGAACTTTACGAACTCTTAGGTAAAGAAAGCGTTCCGTTTTATATCGGATTCGATCCGACGGCGGATAGTTTGCATATCGGGCATTATATTCCCATTATGGCTATGGCGTGGATGCAGAAATACGGGCACAAGCCCATCGCGCTTTTCGGCGGCGGCACCGGTATGATCGGCGATCCGTCGGGCAGAAGCGATATGCGCCAAATGATGACGAGAGA
>CAZNWP010000066.1:0-6585 GCA_964576995.1 uncultured Christensenella sp.
TATGAAAGGTTTTATAAACTTATATAAACCCGCGGGGATGAGTTCCGCGGCGGCGGTATCCGCCGTAAAAAGAAAATTCCACGTGCCGTGCGGGCACATGGGAACGCTCGATCCTATGGCGGAAGGTATGCTTCCCGTCGGAATAGGCAAAGCGTCGCGGCTTTTTCAGTACCTTCTCGATAAAGAGAAGAGGTACGTCGCAAGGTTTAAGTTCGGCGTTTCGACGGATACGCTTGATACCACGGGCGCGGTAGAAGAAGTTACGGGAGTCGTTCCGACGGCAGCGAAAATAAACGAGGTGTTACCGCGGTTTACGGGTAGAATAGCGCAAATTCCGCCGAAGTATTCGGCAAAATGCGTGGACGGTAAACGCGGTTATCAATTGGCGCGAAACGGTGTAGAGTTCGAATTGCAGCCAAAGGAAGTGTTTATAAAAAGCATCGTGCTTAACGGGCAGACTTCGCCCGACGAGTACGAGTTTACGGTGGATTGTCTCGGCGGCACGTATATACGTTCGCTTGCGCGGGATATAGGCGCGGCTTGCGGAACGGTTGCAACGATGTCCGCCTTAAAGCGCGCTAAATGCGGAGTTTTCGACGAGACGAACTGTGTTCGGCTCGAAGAATTCAAGGCGGCGGAGGACGCCGAAAAATATATTCTGCCGCCTGATATCGCGGTGGATTACGAAAAATTGGTTTTAACCGAAGAACGGGCAAACAAAATATTAAACGGAGTATTCCTCGATTACGGCTATAAGGACGGAATTTACAGAGTCTACAACGGCGCGGATTTTTGGGGAATAGGCGAAGCGAAGGAGGGAATCTTAAAGATTAACGCTTATGTCAGATAAAGTATTAAAAAAAGCGGTACTCGCATTAGGGTACTTCGACAGTGTGCATGCGGGGCACCGCAAGGTAATAAAAGCGGCGAGAGAATTAGCCGATAAATCGGGTTGCGAATTGGTAGTGTTCACGTTTAAGGGTAACTTAAACGCGATGCTCCTTAAAGACAATCCTAAATTCGTGTACAATCATTTAGAACGTCAAGAGATTTTCAACGAGATCGGGTGTATAGACGAAATTTATTTCGCCTCCGCCGATATAAATTTCTTGGGAACGGCGAAACTTGCATTCTTAAATAAGTTAAACAAAAAATACGATATCGTCGGTTACGTGTGCGGAAAAGATTATAAGTTCGGTCTTTTTGCGAAAGGTAATGTCGACGATCTTGCAAAGTACGCGAAAGGCAAAAATCAACAACTCGTCGTCGTGGACGACGTGATGGACGAAGATGGAAAGAAAATATCCACCACGGGTATTAAAAAACTTCTCTTATCGGGCGACGTTAAAAAGGCGAGTAAGCTTCTTTGCAGAAGTTATTCTATAAGCGGAACGGTTAAAGAGGACAGAGGAGTCGGTACTACCATCGGTTGTCCGACGGCTAATCTTAAACTTGACAAAGACAAACAACCGCTTAAAGACGGAGTATACGCGGGGCGCGTTACCGTCGGCGACGCTACTTATCGCGCGGTAATAAACTTCGGTCCTCGTCCCACGTTCGACGTGAACGACAAAATGTTAGAAGCGCATTTGCTCGACTTTAACGGTAATATTTACGGCGAAAAAATCACCGTGTACTTCGACGCGTTTATTCGCGAGATACAAAAATTCGTGTCTCCCGAAAAACTCAAAGAGCAACTCGATAACGATATAGAAGAAGTTCGTCAAGGCAAGTATGATTAAGTTCGGTCCGAGCGGCAACTCGGAAGCGTTCGCGCTTGCGGGGAACTCGTCGACGGAACAGTCCGCCGCGTGGGTTAAAAAAATGGGGCTTGATTGCTTCGAATATTCGTTCGGTCGCGGCGTTAGAATAAAAGACGAAACGGCGACGGCGATAGGCAAAGCCTTTGCGGACGCGGGCGTAGAAATCAGCGTACACGCGCCGTATTACGTAAACCTTGCCACTCCCGACGAAGATAAAGCGAAAAACTCCTTTTTCCATATCATCGAAAGCGCGAAAAAATGTCGATTGTTCGGCGGAAAACGCATAGTGTTTCACCCTGCGAGTCAAGGCAAGTTTACCCGCGAGGAAGCAGTGGCGTTGACTGCCGCAAGAATGCGCGCGCTTCGCGACGAGATTTATGAAAACGGTTTATCCGATATGATCTTTTGCCCCGAAACGATGGGTAAAAGCGCGCAAATCGGCACGATAGAAGAGATAACGTCTTTTTGTAAGATTGACGAGTGCTTCGTTCCGTGCGTAGATTTCGGACACGTCAACGCGAGGGAGAACGGAAGTCTTAAAACGGAAAAAGATTTTTCGGACAGACTATCCTTTATGTTATCCGAGTTAGGTCTTGAAAAAATGCGAAAACTTCACGTGCACTTTTCTAAAATAGAGTACACCGCCAAGGGAGAAGTAAAGCATTTGACGTTTGAAGATAACGTTTACGGGCCGCAATTCGAGCCGTTCTCGTTAGCGATTAAGAGCGCGGGGCTCGAACCGTATATTATATGCGAGTCCGCGGGAACGCAAGACGTCGACGCTCTCTATATGAAACGCTTTTATTTCGATTCATTATAAAAAATATATTATTCTTCTCGCCGCGAAAACCTACGTTTTCGCGGCGAAGATTTTATCGCGCGAAAAATAATTTCGCTATCGCCTTAAAGGTTAAAAAACGCTTGCTTTATTTATGATAAAATATTACAATATAATTGATGAATAATTACGATTTTCCCGACAAACTTTCACTTACCGCTACTTGCGCTTCCGGCGTCGAGAGCGTATTGAAAAAAGAGATAGAGCGATTGGGTTACGGTATAAACCCCGCGGAGAACGGCGCGATAACTTTTATAGCCGATACGACGGGCGTTGCGAGGGCGAACTTGAATCTCCGCACCGCCGATAGAGTATATATTAAAATAGGCGAGTTTACCGCAACCACGTTCGACGAGATGTTCGACGGCGTAAAAAGTTTGCCGCTCGAACGCTTTATTCCGAAAGACGGGAGAGTTACCGTAAACGGGAAATGCGTTAAGAGTAAAATTTACGCTATATCCGACAGTCAGAAGATTATAAAAAAGGCGATAGCCGACAGACTGTGCGGAAAGTATAAAATCAACAGACTTTCGGAAAGCGGCGCGCTTTACGAGATAGTTTTTTCGCTTTATAAAGACAAACTCTCGCTTTTGCTTAATACAAGCGGCGCGGGACTGCATAAACGCGGATACAGAGATTTCGTCGGAATCGCTCCGATAAAAGAAACTCTCGCTTCCGCATTGCTTTTAATGAGCGATTTTTATTATAAACGTCCGTTTTGCGATCCGTTTTGCGGTTCGGGAACGCTCGTTACCGAGGGCGCGCGAATCGCGCTTAATATCGCGGCGGGGATCGATAGAAAATTTGCTTTTAACGAATGGAAAAACTTTGATACTTCGGCGTATAAAACGGCTTACGAATGTGCCAAGGATAATGAAAAACTTGATAGGGTGATAGATTTTTGCGGTTCGGACGTAGATCCGAAAGCCGTTAAAATAGCGAAACGACACGCGGAACGCGCGGGGCTTGCGGGAAAGGTTAAATTTTACGTCAAAGACGCGGGCGCGTTCTTGCCCGAAAGTTCGTTCGGAACGATAGTTACCAACCCGCCGTACGGTGAACGCGTGATAGACAGAGAAAGCGCGGAAGAAGCTGTTAAAAACTTCGGCAAGGCGACGAGAAAATATCCCGAGTGGTCGGTTTTCGCGATATCGTCCGCGAGGAATTTTGAAAAATGCTTCGGCAGAAAAGCCGACAGAAACAGAAAAACTTACAATTCGGAAAAAGAGTGTAAATATTATTACTATTACGGTAAAACGGTAAAAGGAGAATAATTATATGGTAGACGGTAAAATATTAGTCGAAAAACTATTAACGTACGCGGAAACCTTTTTAAGCCTTAATAAAAGAGACGAGATATATTTCCGCAATTTATTGCTTCGCGAGTTCAAACTTAGCGAGCCCGCGGAGAACGTAGGCGATTTATCTTACGTAAAGCAATACGACGTGCCCGACGAACTCGTTAGCGAGGTGGCGGAATACGCGATCGATAACCGTATAGTAAACGCGGGCGAAGAGGGGAGATATTGCACGTATATTATGGGACTTTTATCCCCGCTTCCGTCTAAGGTGAACGAAACGTTCGCGAAAATAAAAGAGACGGAGGGGGTTGAAAAGGCTTGCGAGTATTTTTATAATCTTTCCGTAAAAAACGACTACGTTCAAAAGACCGCGATCGGCAGAAACCTAAAATGGGAATACGTCGACGGCGACAGAACTCTCGAAATTACCGTCAATTTAAGCAAGCCCGAAAAGGATAATAAGGACATAGCGAAACTTTTGACAGCGCCTAAAAAAGCGAAATACCCCGCGTGCCTTTTGTGTAAGGAAAACGAGGGCTTCGAAGGTACGGCGACGCACCCCGCGCGCGAGAATATCAGAACGATATCTTTAACGCTCGGCGGAGAACCTTGGTTCGTGCAATATTCGCCTTACGCGTATTATAACGAACACTTGATAGCAATATCTGAAAAGCATACGCCTATGCATATAGAGAGCGACACCGTCGATAAAGTCCTTGATTTCGTAGATTTTTTCCCGAATTATACGATAGGTTCTAACGCCGCGCTTCCGATAATCGGCGGATCTATCTTAAATCACGAACATTTTCAGGGCGGCGGGCACGTAATGCCTATGCACAAAGCGCCGTTGCTTAAAAAGGAGTACGTTTGCGAAAAATATAAGAACGTCAAAGTCGGCGTAGTTAATTGGTATAACAGCGTAATAAGACTTTCCTCGACGGATAGAAAGGCGATAGGCGACTTAACTAAGGAGATAATAAAGAGTTGGGCGGGCTTTACCTGTGCGCCTTGCGGGATTTTTGCGGAAACGGACGGAGTTAAACACAATTCGCTTTCTCCCGTATGTAGAAAAATGGGCGATACGTACGTTATGGATATGATACTTCGTAACAATATAACGAGCGAGACTTATCCCGACGGCGTATTCCACGCTCACCCCGAATATCATAATATTAAAAAAGAGGGTATAGGTCTTATAGAGGCGATGGGCTTGTTTATTCTCCCAGGTCGTCTTAAAAAACAACTTGCCGAGATAGCCAAAATCCTTTGCGGCGAAGAAAAATACGACGAGGCGGCTATCGGCGATAAAGAAAACTACCTATACGCGCACCGCGATATGCTTAAATCGCTCGTAAGAGAGGGTTTGTCCGACACGTTCGAACAAGCGGAGAAACGCGTTACCGACAGAGTAAACGAGGTTTGCAAAAACATTTTGTATAACACGGCGGTGTTTAAGCAAGACGAAATCGGCGTTAATGGCTTCGACGAATTCCTTGCCTCCGTCGGTATAAAAAGATCGTAAATTGATGGCAAAAATGGCGAATGCTAATAAAAATAAACGTTAAATAAGGAGAATTGATATGAACGTTTTAGTAACGGGCGGCGCGGGGTATATAGGCTCGCATACGTCGGTAGAACTGTTAAACGCGGGGCACGAAGTCGTCTGCGTGGACAATTTGGCAAACAGTAAATACGAGGCGGTTAAGCGCGTCGAAAAAATCACGGGTAAGAAAATCAAGTTTTACGAGGGCGACATTAGAGACAGAAAAATTCTCGACAAGATTTTCGAAGAAAATAAAATCGACTCGGTAATAAACTTCGCAGGGTTAAAAGCGGTCGGCGAATCTTGCGCGAAACCGCTCGAATATTACGAAAACAATATAGAGGGGCTTTTGGTTTTAATGTTCGCTATGCGCGATCACGGCGTAAAAAATCTCGTTTTCTCGTCGTCGGCTACCGTGTACGGCAAACCTAAGAGCGTTCCCATTAAAGAAGATTTTCCGCTTTCTACATCAAATCCTTACGGCAGCACGAAACTCTTTATAGAATATATGCTTAAAGACTTGTATAAATCCGACAATTCCTTTAATATAGCGATATTGCGTTATTTTAACCCCGTCGGAGCGCACGAGTCGGGCATAATCGGCGAAGATCCGAAAGGCATACCCAACAACCTTTGCCCGTATATTACGCAAGTTGCGGTCGGCAAGAGAGAATATCTCGGCGTATTCGGCAACGACTACGACACACCCGACGGAACGGGCGTTCGCGATTATATCCACGTCGTGGATCTTGCAAAAGGACACGTTCTCGCGGTAAATAAACTTGCGGAGAACCCGGGGCTTTTAATTCTCAATCTCGGAACGGGACACGGTTATTCCGTTCTCGATATGGTAAAGGCGTTCGAAAAGGTTACGGGTAAGACTATTCCTTATAAAATAATGCCGCGCCGTCCGGGGGATATCGACGAATGTTACGCCGATCCGTCTTACGCCGAAGAAGTTTTAGGGTTTAGAGCAACCAAGTCTTTAGAAGATATGGTGAAAGATGCTATGCGTTGGCAAACGCAAAATCCCGACGGTTACGGATCCGAAACGGTATAACGGCACGCCTTACGGCTACGCGCTCCCGCGCCTTGCTTGCGTACGTCTATGTACGCGCACTTCGGACGCGGTCGCTAGTT
>CAZNWP010000067.1:0-2178 GCA_964576995.1 uncultured Christensenella sp.
CGGCAAAACCAAAACCGAAGATATTTCTGTAACGGATAAAGACGCTTTCTTTGACACATTAAAGGCTTCCGCTTTAAAAATGCAACAATCGGGCAGTATGTATATTACGAGTATCAGCGCTTCGGGTTCGGATACGTATATTGGCTACGTTACGTGGGATTCTAACGGAAAAGGCGCAGAAAAACAAGTTGAGCAAACAACTTCGAGCGATGGAAAGACTACTACTTATTACACCTTGGCAAACGCTGTCGGCGACAAATATCATTTAACGGATATAGAAAGTCTGGATGACGGATCTTTTGCTATAAGTAATAAAGAATACGTTTCTAACGATTATTGGTCTAAGACTAATTCTAACGGTCTTGACGAAGTTTTGGAACAAATGACTTTATCCGAGAGCGATCTTAAAACTTTGCTTATTTCTTCGTTAAAGTTTACGGCGAGTTCATTTGGGTTAGTCGATAACGCAACGAAAAAACCGATAGATATGAAAGACGTTGCCGACGATAATATAAGTTACGCTTGCACCGTTTCTTTAGAAAACGGAGTCGCTAAAATAGAAGTGACTATATCGTTTAAATCGGAATGGCTTAATTCCGTATCCGCGGGCGAAGACGTTTCCGTTAAAAACTTCGATATGAAAATAATTTTCGCTTTCACTGCCGATAAAATAACCAAAGCCGAAAGTCAATACGGTTTCACCATGGTTATGGCGGGAAAAGAAATGGCTAATTCTATGTATACGGCTTACGAATTCGATACTAATTTCAATCAAACGCTTTTTGACGAGGCTGTAGCGGTAGAAGCGGGGTGCCCCGCCTACGAACAAACCGTCAATGCTCATAACGCAAGAATAGTTGCTTACGTAAACGGAGTAGAATACGAACGGTATATATCCGTGCCGTACGACGATAAAGCCGCCGCAAAAACGAAAATAGACGCGAATATTACGTCCATTAAAAACGAATTAAAAGAATCGCCCGAATCCGCCGATACCGTAACCTTAAAAGCATATCTCGACGAAGCGTGTACGATAGAATATACCGATGCTAATAAAAACGATTTGGCAATAGACTGCTGCGACGGTGGAAAAATTTACTTAAAAATCGCGCCGATCAACGATACTAAAACGATAATTTATTACGTTTATAAGAAAAGCAACGTCGCCTATTCGCAAAGTAGCACTTGTCTTGTTCTTGCGGATAGAACGAGCGGTTATAAAATAATTACCGCACCCTATAGTCCCGATGAAAAATACGAAGATGAAATCAAGGTTGACGGAACCGTCTTAGCCGACGGAGTTACTACCATAGATTTGACGGAAAAATCAACCGTAACCATAATTTGTACCAGGTTACTACCATAGATTTGACGGAAAAATCAACCGTAACCATAATTTGTACCAGAAACAATATGGAATAAAAGATATAAGCCGAATAGATTAGAGTTGATTTATTAGGCAATAAGGTAAAGGATTTTTCTCCGCCCGCGCAAGCCTACGCTTGCGCGGGCGGAATAGTTTTAAAGCGAAAACGTTATTTCCCCGCAAGGCGTCTCCGCGGTACTTGCGTACGGCGGGCTTGGTACGAACGATACGATGAAAAAGTTCGTAAAGACGGTCGGAGCCGACGTAAGCATATTCGCGACTAAGGTCATAATATCCGAGACTGCGCCGACGGAATCGGGCTCCTCGGAGGAGTAGGGGTGTTGTACGTGCTGATAAAAGCGCTTTGTTCCGAATACGAGTTGCAACTCGCGGTAAGCGTGTTGACGTGCGTCGTATCTCTTTTAGTAGGCGTGGTAGTAGCGAGAAAACAAAGAAAGATAGATATGGTAGAAGCGTTGAAATTCGCGGAATAACGGGTAAATCCGACGAAGCCGCAATATTATCTAAAAAATTATGCGTCGCGCGGGAATTTTCCCGACGCGTCGCAAGATATTTATATTTAATACTTGACTGAAAACGAAAAAGAATATATAATATAAGCGAGCAAACTTGCTTGCAAGGGTTTGCGAGCGCCATGTTTCAACGGAAACGGCGCGTTGTCGCAGACAAAGCGCGAAGCAACGGAAACGTTGCGGCAAAATGCAAATTTTGCAGAGTTTCACGTTATAATATAATAGAGCAAACTTGCTTGCAAGGGTTTGCGAGCGCCATGTTTCAACGGAAACGGCGCG
>CAZNWP010000067.1:2278-6574 GCA_964576995.1 uncultured Christensenella sp.
GAGCAAACTTGCTTGCAAGGGTTTGCGAGCGCCATGTTTCAACGGAAACGGCGCGTTGTCGCAGACAAAGCGCGAAGCAACGGAAACGGACGAAAAGACGTATACGATAAACGATATTAAAACGAAAAAAATTTATCACGGGTTGATTAAATGAGAGAATACAGTATAAACCTTAACGGAAAATGGCTTTTAGATTATCTATCGTCGGAACCGTACTCGAATGAGACGGAACCGAAATTTTTTATCGCCGAAACGGGCGAAGCGGAGATGGACGCGTATTGCGTTACCGAAGTCGACGTTCCCTCGTATTTCGAGGATATGCTTGATACGTTCCGTTCGACTCCGTTGCATACGAAACTTGCTTGGAACCCTTTATATACTTTGCAAAAATATCCGCAGGCGGGGTATTGTCCCGATATGGCGTTGCCTAATCCCGTCGGTTGTTTTACGTATCAAAAGACGTTCTCGATAGACGAAACGTCGACGGATTTTCCCGCCGCGCTCAAAGTGGGCGGGGTGCAAAATACTCTTTCCGCTTGGATTAACGGCGTGTATCTCGGCAAGCACGAAGGGTATTCTTCGGAGTTTTTTATTGAAATTCCGCAGGGAACGCTCGTAAACGGAAAAAATACCGTTACTTTCGCCGTGTCGAATAATCGCCTTAAAGGTTATAAACAAAGACCCGTGTCGGGGCTTACGTCGAGAGCCGCCAACGAATGTACGGGCGGCGTGTACGGCGACGTGGAAATTAAATTTTACCCGTTCGGTTTGCGCGATTTCAGCGTGTCGATAGCAAAAGATTTGTCGTCTTTTACGATTAAAACTTTCGGTGGCGACGATTGCGTTAAAAATATTTGCGTGAAAGACGCCGACGGCAAAACGGTTTTCTCTACGGAGATTAAAAGCGGGGAAACGGCTATAACGGTACCGTGCGCGAATTTTAAGCGTTGGTCGCCCGATAATCCGTATCTTTACGAAATCTCCGTGTCCGTATCCGATTACGAAATAAAACGCAAGTTCGGCGTGAGACGGCTTACCGCGAACGCGACTAAACTGTACTTAAACGGCGAACCGTTCTTTTTCCGCGGAATATGCGAACACTGTTATCACCCGATAACGGTACACCCCACGCGCGATAAAGCGTATTACGTAAAAGTTATACGCACGCTTAAAAAGTTAGGCTTTAACTCTATACGCTTCCATACGCACGTGCCTATGCGAGAGTACGCCGAAGCGGCGGACGAACTCGGTATGGTTATCGAAGTCGAAACGCCAAACAATACGACGTACGAAGAATGGCGCGAGATAGTAGATCAGTTTTCTAAATTTACGAGCGTTTGCGCTTTCTCGTCTGGCAACGAAATGCTTATCGACGAAGATTATATCGAGCATTTGCGCGCCGTCGCCGATTACGTTCACGAACGTTCCGACGCTCTCACTTCTCCGATGTCCGCAATGCGTGGCATAGAATATTACGATTACGGCGATTGCCGCGTCGACGAACCTTTTCCGCATAACCCGAAACGCCTTGCCGCTCTCGGCGAGTTTAGCGATATTTATAACAGTTATTCGTTAGGGCTTACCAGTTACGAGTCCGTAGACGGAGACGCGGAAGTTTTAGATCGCCGCAACGCTATCTATAAAAAACCTATACTGTCGCACGAAATTTGCATACAAGGTACTTACGTCGATTTGTCTCTTAAAGACAGATATAAGGGTTCGAGAATAGGCGAAACGGAGTTTATGTCGTCCGTCGAGAAACATCTCGAAGATAAAGGACTTATAAACAAAGCCCCGCTTTATTACCGTAATTCCGTGGAGTGGCAGAAACTGTTGCGCAAGCATTGCTTCGAAACGGTGAGACGTTGCGAGACGTTTGCGGGATACGATTTTCTCGGCGATATCGACACGCATTGGCATACGTTCGGTTATTGCGTCGGTATGATGAACGAGTTTTACGAACTTAAAGCGACGGAAACCGTCGACAACGTTTTGCGATATAACTCGGACGCGGTACTGTTATGCGACTTTAATAACGGGCGTAACTTCACGGCGGGAGAGCGCGTATCTCTGCCGATACTCGTATCTAATTACGGCGAAAAACTGCAAAGCGCAACTCTCATATTACGCGTTAAAGCGGATGGGCGCGCGTACGTGCGCAAAGAAATTCGCCTCGGCGAAATCAAAAACGGCGAAATTACTAAACTCTACACTCTCGACTTTAAGTTGCCGCTCGGAGATAAACCGCGCAAGTACGCCTTAAGCGCGTCTTTGTTCGGCGGAAATACGGACGCTTGCAACGAGTGGGAATTTTACGCTTTCCCGAAAGCGAAAAAAGCGTCGTGCAAGGGCTTGACGGTATTAGAAGGAAACGTAAACTTCGACGAACTCGGCGACGCGTTAAAGCGCGGTAAAAACGTCGTACTGTTCGGAAAAGGACCATTCAAGACGGCGAGCACAAGTTTTCAGTTGTCGGTTGCGGGAAGAACGAACGGACATCTCGCGACTGTTATCGCGGAACACCCCGCTATGCGCGATTTTCCGCACGACGGGTATTGCGGTTGGCAGTTCGCGAAAATGCTCGAAACGTCGGCGATTATTCTCGACGGCACGGACGGCGCGCACGAACCTATTATAGATATTGCTTCGTCGTATAAAAACGCGCGAAAAGAGGCGTTGTTGTTTGAATACGCGACGGAAAAGGGAAAACTTCTCGTTTGTTCGCTTAACCTAAACGACGACGATCCCGCCGCGGCTTGGCTTAAACGATCGCTAATAGCGTACGCCGGCGGGAGCGAGTTTAACCCGAAGCGTACGATTACGTTAAACCGTTTGCGCGAAGTTTGCGGTTGCGGCGAAAGTATTGGCGGTAAAAATGAAAACGCCGCTCAGAATAAAAACGACATCACGATGTAACCGTACGTCGGTTATATAAAAATTAAGGAGATAGAAAAATGGTAAAACACGAATACCCTGTTATAGGTATCAGACCTATAGTGGACGGTAGACAAGGACCGATGATGCTTAGAGAAAGTCTCGAAGGGCAAGACTACCGCGCGTGCGCGACGTACGGTCCGTTGTTTAAAAACGTTAAATAATCTTTTTCATATACTCTTAAATAACTTAGCGGCGCGGCGATATAAATATCGCCGCGCCGCTAAGCGTTAAATTACCGTTACGTTTAACCGATTTTTAAGCGGTTTGTTTAGTCGCCGTATCTTTTCTCGCTTGCTTTAAGGATTCGAGACGTTGTTTTGCTTCCGTTTCCGCTTTGCTTATAGCGCTTCCCATAGCTTGTTTTTTAGCGGAAAAAGTTTCTATAACCGTCGCTTTTTCCGCCGCCGCAAGCGGTAAGGATGCTTGCCGCGCCGAGCGTCAGTACCGTCGACAAGGCAATTGATAGTATACGTTTTTTCATAATAAAATTTCCATTTAAGCAATTTCGTTTTGCTTTTACACGTTAAACACCGAAAAAAACGTTTTTATTGCATACCCGCAAAACTTTTTTATAAATGATAATATATTTAACGCGTATAGTCAACTCCCGCCGAAAAAATTTTCGTTTACCGCCGAAACTTTTTGTATTTGTGCGGACAAATATAAAAATCAAAGGAATACTATATAAAAAGAAAGCCGAAGTTATTTCGGCTTTTCTTTTGTATACGGTAGATAACGGTTGCGTTAATTTTCGGGCGGCGGATTGATTTTGCCGAGTTCGGCGTTAAAGCCCTTAGACGAGAATAAGAAGCAACCGACGACGAGTATTATCGCAAGTTCCGCGATTATATACAAGTTATAAACGAAAGCCCAACCGAGCGCGGAATAACCTTCCATCGCCCACGACGAGAATACGTAATACCCGCTTAAAAAATGCGCCGCGTATCTGCCGATACACGCGAGGGACGCGCCGAAAATAAACTTGGTAAGCGGCGTTTTTAAGCATTTAAGATTTTTAGACACGCCCGCGAGCCCTATCGCGCCGAACGCGACGGGGTAGTCTAAAAGCACCTGCATAGGTTCGTAGATTTGCGGACTTTGCAAACATTGCATAAGCCCGTAGATAACCCCCGCGAAAAGTCCTTTTCTCGCGCCGAAAACGTACGAGTAAACGATAATCGGAAGCATAGAAGCAAGCGTTACCGAGCCGCCTTGGGGGAGAGAAAACAGTTTAATATAAGATAGCGCGAAAGACAGAGCAATCGTTACGCCCGCAAAAGACAACGACTTAGACGGGTTTGCCGTTCCGTCGTCTTTGCCGAATATAACGCACGGCGTGACGACGACCGCTATGAGCAG
>CAZNWP010000068.1:0-6483 GCA_964576995.1 uncultured Christensenella sp.
CATATTCTCCGTTTTCGAGTTTACTTAATTTAAGCATATCTGAAATAAGAGAAGAAAGTCTTACGCTTTCGGTGTAAATACGCTCAACCTGGTTTTTCTCGCAGTTCGGTAAATCGTCTTTGCTTAGTAAAATTTCAGATAATCCCTGCATAACTGTAACGGGTGTTTTAAGTTCGTGCGATGCGTTAGAGAAAAAGTTGTTCTTTTGTTTTTGTAGCGTCTTTTCTTTCGTAACGTCGGTAATGATTACGATTGAAATCACTCCGCCTTGCTCGCCGTTGCTTTCGATTTTTCTTATAACAACGGATAATTCTTTTTCTTTATATAAATATTCCGTTTGATAATCTTCTCTTAAATGACGTGTTATTTTTTTACAAAGAGAAATATCGTCCACAAGATAAACGAGCGCCTTGTTTTTAATATCCGACGACGAATCGAAAATACAAAGTGCGCTTTTATTTGCGAAAACAATATTGCCTTGTTCGTTCATTGCAACAATGCCTTGCGATACATTTTCCAAAACGGTATTTAATTTGTCGTGTTCTTCGGATATTTCGCGCAGATGACGATGCGAGCTTTCATTTAATTCGTTAATCTCGGTTAAAACCGAGTACAGTTCCTGTTCGCTCGAATTCGTTTTAATAGGGCGATACGCACCGTCGTTCAAACTTTTAAGGCTCGTTCCGATTTCGGTCACCTTTGTGGCTATGCTTTTCGCCAAAATATTCGAAACGATAAGCGAAACTATCAATGCAACAATCAATACGGATATAAAAATCGGCAAAACCACACTTATATATCCGCCCGTATGACTACTTTTTAACGCAAGCCTGACGATAATTTCCGTTCCGTCCGAAAGATTCGTTTTCATCGCATAATAGGTCATATCGCAACCGAATGTTTCGGAATAGCGTTTCACCGTAACGGGGTTGCCGTTTAACGCGTTTTTAATTTCTTCGCGCTCACCGTGATTTTCAAGCGGAGATTTCGTATCGCTCTCAAAAAGCACGTTTCCGCTTAAATCTATAATCGTAATACGAAACGCATCGTCGTTTTCGTATTTTTCAAGACGATTAAAGGCGGTTTCGTCGTCCACCAAAGAACACACAAGTCCGGTTTCTTCTTCTAAACGTTCTTTAATAATCGCATTTGCATTGATGGTGACGGCAATAATTCCGCAAACAAACATCAAAAGAACGGCGATAAGCGTAACCGAGAAAAAACGAAAAAATATTTTTCTTCTCATTTGTTTTCAAAACGGTATCCGATGCCGCGCACGGTAACGATACAGTCATTTCCTCCGACTTGTTTTATTTTTTCGCGGAGCGACGCCACGTGCATATCGAGCGTTCGCGTTTCGCCCATAAAATCCTCACCCCACACCTCGCGGAATAATTCTTCGCGCTCTACGGTAATGCCCGCTTTTGCAATTAAGAGTTTTAGTAACCTAAATTCCTTAATCGTAAGGCACAAATTCTTATCGTTATAAAACGCTTTATAAACGTTGTTGTCGATAGAAAATCCGTCCGCATTCGTTATGTAAAGTTTTGCACGACGCAAATTTGTTTTTATCCTCGCCATAAGTTCTAAAACCGAGAAAGGCTTTGCCATATAATCGTCCGCGCCTTTATTTAAGCCTTTTACAAAACTAATCTCGTCCGTTTTCGCGCTTACACAAATTACGGGTACTTTTTCGTCGATTTCTCGAATTTTAGACAAAATCGTAAAGCCGTCCATATCGGGTAACATTATGTCTAAAATGACAAGGTCGGGCTTTTTATATGCGAATGTCTCAAAAAAGTCCTTGCCGTTATCGAATATTTTTGTTTCATACGTTCCGTCGAACGCGCCGTCGTATACTTCTTGTATACCCTCGTCGTCTTCTACGATATAAAGTAACTCTTTTTTCATTAAAACTTTGTGTGTACCCCCGTTTCGTTATACTTCGTCCATTCGCAAACGTTGACTGCATGGTCGCCTATGCGTTCCAAATACTTTGCTACCATCATAAGTTCGATTGCCTGATCTCCGTTTTTTCCGTTTTGCTTTATAAGTTCTATCAGTTCGGTTTTTACCGTTAAAAACAGTTCGTCCATTTTATCGTCAAGCGCTATTACTTCGTCCGCAAGACTTTCATCGTTATTTATAAACGAATTTACGCTTTCTCTAACCATTTTCACCGCAAGATTACCCATAGACGTAATATGCGTTAATTCCTTTATATACTTTTCGCCGGGCATCGTGTAGACCAAATCGCCTATATCGCTTGCCTGATCGCCGAATCGTTCTATATCCGTAATCATTTTAAGCGCAGTGGAAACCTCACGGAAATCTTTGGCAACGGGTTGTTGTTTTAAGAGAATACGCATACACTTTTTTTCGATATCCATTTCGTATTCGTCAACGCGCTTATCCGTTTGAGAAATGCTTTTCCCAAGTTCTCTATCGCGATTGACGAGAGCAACGATGGCATTATCTATCATTTGCTCGGTAAGGCGACACATTTCCACGAGTTCATTTTTTAATTCTGTAAGATCTTCTTCGAATATTTTTCTTATCGACATATTTTCACTCCTATATTATACTGTTTTTTTACAAAAAAATCAATCCTGCGATAGGTATCAACCGAATCTTCCCGTAATATATCGTTCGGTTCGTTCGTCTTTCGGTGCTGTAAAAATGTCGTCGGTGTTGCCATATTCGATAAGTTCGCCTAAAAGAAAGAACGCCGTTTTGTCTGCAATACGTGTTGCCTGTTGCATATTATGCGTCACGATAACAATCGTCAAATCGTTTTTTAATTCTTCGATAAGTTCCTCGATTTTTCCCGTAGAAATCGGATCAAGTGCGCTCGTCGGCTCGTCCATAAGCAATATTTTCGGATTTGCCGCAAGAGCTCTTGCAATACAAAGCCTTTGTTGCTGACCACCCGAAAGCCCTAATGCCGATTTATGAAGTCTGTCTTTCAGTTCGTCCCACATTGCCGCTTGCTTTAACGACTTTTCTACGATTTTATCAAGTTCCGCTCTTTTCGTTATACCCGTCGTTCTCGGCGCATAAGCGATATTATCATAAATGCTCATCGGAAACGGATTCGGTTTTTGGAATACCATTCCCACGTTTTTTCTCAGTTCGTTTATATCTGTTTTGCCATATATGTCTGTTTCTCCGATTAAAAATTCGCCTTCTATTTTACAATCGTCTATCAAATCGTTCATTCGGTTAAAACATTTCAAAAAAGTGGATTTTCCGCAACCCGACGGACCTATAAAAGCTGTAACTTGTTTTTCGGGTATTTCGATGCTTATATCCTCTAACGCTTGAAACGAGCCGTACCAAAGATTTGCGTTTTTTACCGATATGTTACCTGAATATATAGTTTCGGATATTTGTTTTTTCACGATTTTTCTCCTTTCAGTTTTTTATTTAACTTTCCCGCGATAAGTTCCGCCAAAAGATTTAATCCTAACACTAAAACGATTAAAACGACCGCTGTCGCATACGCTTCGCTCATGTACCAACCTTCGCCCGAAAGCCGATAGAGTGCGACCGCAAGCGTTGCGTTGCTATCCAAATAACTCGTAGGCGTGGCGGATATTACAGAACCCATCGTATAAATGAATGGTGCGGATTCGGAAATCACTCTGCCCATACTCAAAATCACCGCCGATAAAATTCCGGGCAATGCCGACGGCAAAACAATTTTGAATATTGTTCTCAGTTTTCCCGCGCCGAGTGCGAAACTGCCTTCTCTCAAACTGTCTTGCACCGATTTCAAACTTTCTTCGGTAGAACGCACGATTGTCGGGAGCAGCATTATGCTAATTGTAAAACATCCTGCCAAAATCGAACTCGTACCGCCGATTAAAGCAACAAACGTAAGCATTCCGAAAAGTCCGTACACGATAGACGGAACGCCGTTTAATAAATCTATCGCACCGCGAATGATTTTTATAAAGAGATTGTTTCTCTTTGCGTATTCGTTCAAGAAAATCGCCGTGCCAATACCGATCGGAACAGCAATCAATAAACTTAATGCGACCGTCATAAGCGTCGTTATTATCGACGGCAATATCGTAATTTTCTCGCTATCAAATTCATATTTCCCGAATAGTAAATGCGGATTCGAGAAAAGATAGGGTGTGCCTTTTACAAAAATAAATCCGATTACGAGCAACAACGCCATCACCGAAAAAACGCCTGCACTTACGGAACAACCGGCGCCGATCTTTGCCGCATTTATTTTATACTTTGTTTTATCGATAAAATTTTTTACTGCCGTAAAACGCGGCTTACTATCTACTTTTTCTTTTCTCTTAAATATCTTTGCAAACAAGCCTTTCTTTTCCGTAACGTTTTTTACGGCTCGCTTTGAAATTGCGCCGAATATTAGATTTATAACCAGAACGAACGCTAAAAGTACAACGCCCGTCGCAATAAGCGCGCCTTGCTGAACTTCTCCGGCATATCCCATTTCCATAACGATATTTGCAGTCAAAACGCGAAAACTGTTAAAAAGCGTGTCGGGGTAAGCGACGGAATTTCCCGCAACCATAACAACAGCCATAGTTTCACCTAACGCTCTGCCTATTCCTAAAACAAGCGATGCCGTAATGCCCGATTTCGCGGCTTTCGTCATTGTTCCGAACACCGCACCCGAATGTGTATCGCCTAATGCGAGCGCACCTTCGTAATATGTTCGCGGCACGGCTTCCAAACTTGTCTTTGAGAGCGATACGACTGTTGGCAATATCATAATCCCTAAAACAAGCGATGTCGCGAGTAACCCGCTACCGTTATTAGGCGCGATATTTGATAGTAGCGGCAATAAAAATACGATACCGAAAAAGCCGTAGACAACGGACGGAATTCCCGCAAGTAAATTTATCATAGAAGAAAAGATCTTCTTAAATTTTTTCGGGCAATAAAAAGCAAGAAAGATCGCCGTAAAATATCCGAGAATTCCGCCGATTAGAAGCGCACCCGCCGTCGCGGCAAGCGTTCCTATAACCATTTTAAAAATCCCGTAAGAACCCGATAAAGTTGTACTATCGTAACCGTCTAATCTATCAGGCGACCATTCTTTTCCGAAAATAAAATCGAAAAAACCGATTTTTTGAAATGCAGGCACGCTTTTAATAAGCAAAAACGCAAAAATTGCGATAACGGCGATTACGCATATCACCGCCATTATTGCAAAAATCGTTTGTCCCGATTTTTCTTTTATTTTTGTATTCGTCATATTATTTTCCAAGCTCGCTGAATTTTGTAACTTTACCGCTGTAAATATCGTAAAGTTCGGCAAGAGTAAGGTCGTTTACGCTTTCGTTTGCATTATTTACGATAACGGCAACCGCGTCGAGACACACGTTAAAACTGTTTATGCCGTTCTCTTTCACGCTTGCGGAAGAAAGTCCGATTACGTTTCCTTTTTTATCGTTTTGCACGGCTTTTTTGCCTACGGACGAGCCCTGCAAATCGAGCGTAAATATCTCGTCAGCCGTTTTATTGTAAAGCGCCGCATATCCGCTCATTGCCTTTTTAATAAACTTTTCCATCGACGTCGAGCCGTTTATAACGATTTTTCCACCCGAAGGGAGAGGGGACTTTGTTTCGTATTCGACAACAGGAATGGCAGTTTCGCCTTCGTTTGCGCGTTTTTCCGGATTTGAAAGCCAAATACAACCACAATCATTCGCATACGTTTCGATTGCCGCGCTTTTCAAATATGTTAAAAAATCGGAAGCAATATCGGTAAGCGTCACCGTTGAATTTGTCATTACAACAAACGGTCTTTGAATAGCGTAATCCCCGCTTAAAACGGTTTCCGCCGACGGCATCACGCCGTTTACTTTTACGACTTTCACGGTATCGTTTACCGAGCCGAGCGAGATATATCCGATTGCGTTTTTATCGCTTGCGACCTTACTTATAACATTACCGGTTTCTTTTTGAAGATCGGCGTTAGATGTGGTTTTATATACTTTTTTGCCGTCAATCTTCATTTCGAGATAGTTGCCGTTTCCATCGGTTACAGCCGTGTCGAACGCTTCGCGCGTTCCGCTACCTTGTTCACGCGCGATAACCGTGATATTCTTTTCGCCACCACACGCGGTAAGTCCAAATGCGCCACATACCATAAGGATGCAAGAGAGTAAAAGTGTTGCAATTTTTTTCATAGTTTTTGTCTCCTTTTGTTTTGATTTCGCCTATATTATACCGCACTAAAAAAATCTCAACTATCACTTTTCCGTTTAGACAATGTAAAGTTTATGTAAAATTCTAAAATGTTTTTGCGTATGTATCGAAATAAAGAAAAAAGAGCCAAGTTTTTCACTCGACTCTTCCGCGCGATTTTCTTCGCAATCCGCTTGACTTTTATATCAATCGACGGGAACCTTTGATTTTTTATTGATAATTACATTGAATGGCTGCTTTGATTCTAATTTTATTATTATGTCCATTTGAATGCTCAAACCCTTC
>CAZNWP010000069.1:0-6448 GCA_964576995.1 uncultured Christensenella sp.
ATTTACGTCGGCGAAAAGAATAAAACTCTAAACGGAGAACTTATCTCGGATAAATTAAGCGAGATTTTAAGGGGGAGGAAAAGCGTTCTCGTTTCGCGCGGAGACGGCGGAGAGCCCGTAAACGTTACGAGTATAGACGACGGCGCGGAAAATCAAATTATCGTTCCGATAATCGCTAACGGCGACTGCTTCGGTTCGATCGTCGTTTACGACAACGACAAAACTAAACGCTTTAATTCTTCCGACGTGAAATTCGTCAGATTGTGCGCGTTCGTTTTATCTAAACAGTTCGAAGTGTAAAGAAGTCGAGCAAAGCCGTTTTATAGACAGTCTTGCTCGATTTTTTATACATACTATGAAAAACGAAAATAAAAAAATATTCACGGGCGCGCTCGTTCTCGGCGTGGCTTCGTTCGTTGTAAAAGTTCTCGGTGCTGTTTATAGAGTGCCTTTAACGGCGCTTATAGGGAGTAAGGGAATAGGACTTTATCAAATGGTCTTTCCCGTCTACGTCGTATTACTTGAATTTTCGGGTGCGGGGTTGCCTAACGCTCTTTCTAAAATTATCTCGTCGGAAAATCGCGACGGGTTCAGCGTAAATTCCGCGAACGAATATCTGAAAACTTCGCTTAAAATATTTGCGCTGATAGGGGTTTTGTCAAGCGCTCTCATGGCGGTTTTTTCAAAACGCATAGCCGCAATTCAAGGCGACGTCGACGCGTCGAGCGCGTATCGCGCTTTGTCGCCCGCAGTGCTTTTCGTTTGTCTTATCTCTTGTTTAAGAGGTTATTTTCAAGGCTTGTCAAATATGATTCCGACTGCGGCTTCTCAAATAGTTGAACAAGTCGTAAAACTTATATTGGGACTGACGTTTTCTTGTGTTTTTATGCCAGACGTAAAGCGTGCCGCGGCGGGTGCGGCGTTCGCCGTTACAATATCCGAGGCAGTTGCTTTCACGGGACTTTTTCTCGCGTATCGTAAAACTTCGAAGCGAATGAAAATATCAGAAGTTTACCGCGATAGAAGTTTTAAGTATCTTGCCTCCGTCGTTATAAAAAACGTCGTTCCGGTTTCGCTCGCGGGTGTGATTTTGCCGCTTTCGCAAGTTGTAGACAGTTTTATTATTATAAATTTGTTATCCGAATATTCGGAAAAAGCGACTTCCGTGTACGGATTACTTTCTGGTGTCGCTATGACCGTGATAAATTTGCCCGTGTCCGTTTGTTACGGTATAGCGGTAACGGCAATACCCGCTCTTTCTTCAAAATTAAACGCGGAAGATAAACGCAAGAGTTTTAACTCGTGTCTTTTGTTGACGGTTGTCGTTTCGTCGGTTGCGGCAATCGCTTGCTATTTTCTTTCTTCGACTATTATAAATATTTTGTTTTCGAGGCTGTCGCCCGAAGATAGAAGCGTAGCGGCGTTACTCGTTAAAATTCTATCCGTCGTCGTGGTTTTATCGTCGGTTTTGCAAACGACGAACGCCGCGCTTATCGGAATGAATAAATTGTTTTCTCCAACCGTCGGACTGCTATTTGGCGTTACGGTTAAAACCTTTGCCGAGATTTATATGGTTAAAAAACCGCAAATTAATATTTACGGCGGGGCAATCGCGTTAATCGCTTGCTATTTCGTTGCCGATTTGGTAAACTTAATAATAGCGTGTTTTGCCACGAAAAACGAGGAGACTTATGCTTGTAAAATTACTCGCGCTAAAAGATCAGGTTATTGAAAGTAACGTGTTTATCGCACCGATGGCGGGATACACGAATTTTGCGTTCCGAAATGCGGAAGTCGATCTCGGCGCGGGACTCGTGTTTACGGAACTCGTTAGCGCAAAAGGTTTGTATTACGGCGGAAACGGAAGTAAAGAGCTTCTTTACGTTTGCGATGAAAACGTCGGTAAAACAGCCGCGGATAATTATCGTAAGAAAACTGCCGTGCAAATATTCGGTTCTGATGCGTTTTACATGAGAGCGGCGTGCGAAAGCGAGTACTTAAAGAATTTCGATATAGTCGATATAAATATGGGTTGTCCCGTTCCGAAAGTATATAAAAACGGTGAAGGAAGCGCGTTGCTTGCCGACGTTATAAAAGCGGAAAAAATAGTTAAAGAGTGCGTAAAGAGCGGAAAAATCGTTACGGTGAAGATAAGAACGGGCTTAAAAGCGGGCGACGACGTTGCTTCTGAGTTTGCTAAAATGGCGGAAAATTCAGGCGCGGCGTTAATTACCGTCCACGGCAGAGTCCGCGAGGCATATTATTCGGGTGAACCCGATTATGCGGCGATAGAACGTGCGAAAGCGGCGGTTAAAATTCCCGTTATAGCGAACGGCGGGATATTTACCGTAGGAGACGCAGATAAAATGATGGATAAGACGGGAGCGGACGGAGTTATGCTAGCGCGCGGTGCGATTGCAGATCCGTTTTTAGTCGCGTCGCTTACACAAAACAAAGTCGATATAACGTTAAAAACGTTCGTTATAAACTTTTTTTCTCGTATGCTCGATTATTACGGGGAAAAACGCACCGTCTCGGAGTTTAAGAAGTTTGCCGCATACTACTTAAAAGGCAATGAAAACTCTAAAAGATATAGAACTCGTTTTATGCAATGCGATACTTCGATAGAAATGCTTGAAATACTTAACGCCGCGTTAAGTTGAATAATTAACAAAAAACGTCGCTTAGAAATATTATGTATGAGAAAGTATTTCGGGGTGGCGTATGAAAATCAGTTTTATAACCGAAGGCTCAGTCAATGCGGTGTGGCAGAATAAACTCGGTTGTGTGGCGGATAGCGATTTGCTCGTTTTCGGGTTTAACGGCTTGGGGCTCGTCAGTTATAAAAAAGAACTTAGCGGCGAAACGGAATATTTTCAGGACGTGGCGAAAATGTCGAGACAACTCTCTTGTACGATAATTTGCGGTTGCGATACGGATACGTACGGCGTGTATAGACATTCCGCCGTGATTGCGGATAAAGGTAAAATTCTCGGCGTGTCTGATACCGTTAATTGCATAGACGAGACGGAATACGTCGCGGGCGGAAGTTACAGAGTATACGAAACGTCGGCAGGGAAGATTGGAATAATCGTTTGCGACGACTTGTTTTTTTTCGACTCGTCGAAAACTCTCGCGGCATGCGACGCTGACGTCGTTATTTGTCCCTTCAAAAAAATAGACGACATCGTTCCGCTCGTTATGTTGCGCGCTTGCGCTTTCGCTAACGGGCTCGCGATGGGGTTATGCGCGGAAAAATTCGCCGCAGTGTCGGATATATGCGGTAACGTTGCGGCGTGCAGTCGTTCGGATATATTAAAGTGCTCGGTAAAAACCGAACGGGATTATCACTTCGTAGGGACGAAACGTCGCGGTTTTTGCAGAAAAACCCGTACCGATTGTTGAGTTTTGTTAAAATGTAAAAAAAATAGATTTTATATAACTATTTATAGGAGAATTATGTTAAACATAGTATTGGTTGAACCTGAAATTCCGCAAAACGCGGGCAATATTGCGAGAACGTGCGCCGTAACGGGTAGTAGACTGCATTTAGTGCGCCCGCTCGGATTTGAAGTAACGGACAAGCATCTAAAAAGAGCGGGTCTCGATTATTGGCATTTTCTTGAGATTTTCTATTACGACAGTATAGAAGAGGTTATGGACAAGTTCTACGACGGCGGGAATTTTTATTTTTATTCTACGAAAGCAAAGACGATACATTCCGACGCGAAATATAAAGACGGCGACTTTCTCGTGTTCGGGAAAGAAACGAAAGGGCTTCCCGAACCGCTTTTAGAGAAGCATTATAACGAAAGCGTTAGAATACCGATGATGGGCGAAACGAGATCTCTCAATCTTTCAAACTCGGTGTGCGTGGCGGTTTACGAAGCGTTAAGACAAATGAATTACGAGGGAATGAAAACGCAAGGCGAAATCCCCAAAAAATAAAAAATGTCGAATTATGTATAAAAATGTGCTTTTTCGTGTGTAAAACGATTGACGGGCTTTGCCGTAAAATTGTATAATTAAATTGTTCTTTTTTTAGGACAAAAAGCCGAAAGGTGAATAAACGTAAGGATATTTTATGAGCGATACAATAATTAATAACGTATTTTTTCTACTCGGCGGAATGGCGATAATGCTTTTCGGTATGCACGTTATGGGCAACAACTTAGAACTCGTTGCCGGTAACAATATGAAAAAGATGCTCGGCAAAATGACGAATAATCGCATGGCGGGCGTAGGTATAGGCGCAACCGTAACGGCGATTATAAACAGTTCCGCGGCAACGACGGTAATGTTAGTCGGCTTTGTTAACGTAGGAATAATGACTTTGACTCAGGCGGCAGCGGTAATAATGGGCGCGAATATCGGAACGACGATAACGGCGCAAATACTTTCGCTTTCTGGGACGAACGGTTTAGACGTTTCGGCAATAGCCGCGTTTATCGCCTGTATCGGTATGATTATCGCGTTGTTCGTTAAAAACGAAAAGGCGAATAAATTCGGCTATATAATGCTCGGTATAGGAATGATCTTTATCGGGTTGAAAATATTAAGCAAATCCGTCGATTCTATAATTTGGATGGACAAAAGCGGCAAAGTCTTAAAGCCGCAGTTTGAAAAATTGTTTCAGGGCAGTCATTTTCCGTTATTGCTCGTTTTAATAGGCATAGTTTTTACCGCGCTCATACAAAGTTCCGCGGCGGTTACGGGTATTCTCGTTGCGCTTGCGGGCGCGTTGAAGTTTGAGACCGCGGTATTTATTATATTGGGCTCTAATATCGGTACTTGCGTAACCGCGATGATATCTTCGATAGGTACTTCGACAAACGCGAAACGAACCGCAATGATACACTTATTGTTTAACCTTTTCGGTTGCTTGGTGTGTCTTGTTCCGTTGTGGGTGTGGGGCGACGAGTTCTCGCATTTTATGGCGATTATAAGCGGCGACCTCGCGGAACGACAAATCGCAAACTTTCATACGCTTTTTAACGTGTTTACCACTCTTGTTTTGTTACCGTTCGTTGACGTTCTCGTAAAACTAACAGAGAAAATAATTCCCGACAAAGAAACGCCGCAAGACAGTAAACATAAACTCACGTTTATCGACAACAGATTTTTAGAAGCGCCTGCGGTTGCGGCGGGCAACGTAAAAAAAGAAATCGTCAAAATGGCTGCTATCGCAAAAGAGAATATCAACCTTTCCATGCAAATGCTCTTTGACGATAAAGTCGATCAAAGCAAACTTCTCCGCGATAACGAAGAGGCAATTAACTTCTTGACGAAAGGCATTGCGGCGTATCTTCCCGTGTTGTCCGGAAAAGGACTTTCCGTTCAAGACGAAAAGAAAGTCGGCTCTTATTATCACGTAATATCCGATATAGAACGCGTTGGCGACTACGCCGAAAATATTATGGAATACGCAATGCGTTTGAGAAACGAAGAACTCGGGCTTTCCGTGGAAGCAACCGCAGAACTTAAAGA
Organism: uncultured Christensenella sp.; assembly: GCA_964576995.1. Lineage (GTDB taxonomy): Bacteria > Bacillota > Clostridia > Christensenellales > Borkfalkiaceae > UBA1259. The sequence continues at coordinate 5,488 of CAZNWP010000069.1, forward strand.
AGTAAACGAAACTATAAATAAATTGTTTGACGTTTCCGTTAAAGCGTTCGACGAACGCGATATTTCCTACTTGAAACAAGTCGATGAACTAGAAGAACTCGTCGACGAGTATAGTGTAAACCTTGAAAATAAACACCTCGAACGCTTAAAACACGGCGCGTGCTCACCTCAAGTCGGCTCGGTGTATTTGCAAACCGTGTCAAATCTCGAACGCGTAGGAGATCATATAACCAATATCGCGTTCAGTATAAAACAGTATATCAAAAATTAAAAACGATTTCGATATAAAAGCATTTGTTTTTCTCTTTTCCGCCCGCAAGTCCTTGCGGGCGGAAAGGTTTTTATCACGCGCTCAATTTTCATCCTTACGTTCATTCTGAAACGGGCAATCCGGCTTTTCCCGTGAAAAATCTATCGTTGAAAGTAGTTGCTTGCGTATAAAATTTTGGAGTGTGGAAAGTCAAATTTTCCGTTGAGATTCTTCGTCGGTATCGTCAGAGCGGGCGCGACTCAGAATGACAGGGAAAGCATAATAAAGTGTAATTCGGACGCAAATACTTGCGCGTTCTAAAAGGTTTGCTAACGAGATTACCGCGTCGCGACTATCGTCGTTCCGCATCTCCGCTATGCTACGATGGACTAGCCCGTCAAGGCAAACGCGCAATCGCTTACGTCGAATAAATCGTTCGATTTCTATCCTTTCTAACGAAGAATCTCACACGTTTTACCTCGTACTCGTCGTATGATGCGTTAAAAATCGCCAAAAATAAGCAATAATTATTAAAATCGTTGACTTTTAACGATAAAGGTAATATAATAAAACCAATAAAAGTGAAAGAGTCTAGACTCTTTTTCCGCCGTCTGCTATTTGATTGCATACCGCAGACGGCGGAAAAAGAGTCTAGACTCTTTTTCCGCCGTCTGCTATTTGATTGCATACCGCAGACGGCGGAAAAAGCAA
>CAZNWP010000070.1:0-6447 GCA_964576995.1 uncultured Christensenella sp.
CGCGCTCGCGTTCGTTACTTCTCTTTTGGAATTTCCGATTTTTCCCGCGGTGCCGTTCTTAAAACTCGATTTTTCGCTCGTGTTTATTTTGCTCGCAGGATTTTTGTTCGGTCCCGTTTCGGGCGTGTGCGCTTCCGCGGTTAAGGAACTTTTGAGGTTTTTAATCGGTTCTTCTACGGGCGGAGTAGGCGAAATCGCTAACTTTATCGTGTCGGTAGGCTTTATTATCGTGCCGACGCTGGTGTATAAATTTAAAAAAGGTTTGCCGACGGTAATTATCACGCTCGTAGTCGGTTGCGTTATACAAATCGCGCTCGCGCTATTAACTAACAGATTTATCAACTTTCCGCTGTATATGAAAGACATAGCGGCGGAAAAGTTTGCGGAATGGTGGTATTTCATATTGTTCTTCAATATGATAAAAAGCGTTTCCGTAAGCGTCGTAACGGTGCTTATTTATAAGAAAATATCCGCGTTTATAAAACGTATTTAAAGGTGAATATGCAGCATTTGACTAAAACCGAAAAAGAAACGGCGGAACTTGCCGCGAAATACGCCGCAACCTTAAAAAGGGGCGACGTGGTATTGCTTAAAGGCGATCTCGGCGCGGGCAAAACCGCGTTCGTGAAAGGTGCGGCGGCATACTTCGGTTTAGACGGCGTAACGAGTCCCACTTACGCGTATCTCAACGTGTACGGCGACTTTATTTATCATTACGACTGTTACCGTTTGTCTTGCGGAGACGACGCGGCGATGCTCGGACTTACCGATTATTTCGGCGGCGACAATATTTGCTTTATAGAATGGTCTGAAAATATAGAGGACGTCTTGCCAGACGGTTGCAAAAGCGTTACGATAGAGAAAACGGGCGAGAACGAAAGGAAGATTACTTTATGAATTACCTTGCGATAGATACTTCGGGAAAACACTTGACGGTAGTCGTTTGCCGCGAAGATAAAATTTATAAACGCTACGAAGAGGATTGCGGCGTTAAACATTCCGTATCGCTTATGCCGACGGTGGAAGAAACGCTAGAAGAGGCGAACCTTTCGTTAAACGACGCGGACTTTATTGCGTGTGTCGTCGGTGCGGGCTCGTTTACGGGCATAAGGATAGGCGTAGCCACGGTAAAAGCGTTGTGTTTCGCTTATAACAAACCTTGCCTTTCGATAACTTCTTTCGACACTTTGGCATATAATACAAAAGAAAACTCGTTTGCCGCGATAGATGCGGGGCACGGCGGGTATTACGTGTGCGGTTATAAAGACGGAAAAGTCGATATTCCGCCCGCGTACGCGTTAAAAGATGAAGCGTTGCGGCTTAAAGGCGATAAAATCGCCGTGTCGTACGCGGAATTGCCCGCGATAGGCGCGAAAGCGGTTTCGCCCGTCGACGGATTGATAGCGGCTATAACCGCGAAAAAAACCGCGCTTATATCGCCCGACGACCTTACGCCGTTATACGTGAGGAAAAGTCAGGCGGAAGAGGGCAGAAAATGACGCGCGTATCGGTTTTTTGCGAAAGCGATATCGATTTCATCGTTTCCGCGAAAGAGGCGGGTTTTGCCGACGGGTGGAATAAAAGCATGTTGTTATCCGCGATAAAGGGCGGCAGATTTCACGCGCTGATTGCGGAAGAGAACGGAGAGCGTATCGGTTTTATAACTTATTCCGAGGGGCTTGACGGCGTATTCGATTTAGAAGATTTGTTCGTTTTGCCGTCGCAACGGAAAAAGGGTGCGGGCGGCGCGCTCGTTTCCGAGTTTATCGACCGCGCGAGGGAACGCGGAGGAAAAAAGATATTTCTCGAAGTGCGAAAAAACAACGCCGTCGCCGTCTCGCTATACGGAAAATTCGGGTTCGAAAAAATTTCCGAGCGCGCTAAATACTACGCGGACGGAGAGACCGCGGAGGTTATGTTAAAGGAGATATAGTACGGGCAGTAACGGGTTTTGCGGTTCTCACGAGAGAAAAAGCGTGTTGTTTTTGCACGGGTATTTGTCGAGCGGCGAAGCGTTTAACTTGCAGCGTAAGTTTTTCGAGCGGGACTTCGACGTGTTTACGCCAGACCTTAAAGGCTTCGGCAAAAACGCCGATATGCCGTACCCGTACGCTTTGGACGATTATATCGAAGATATAAAAGAATATATAGATAAAAATTCCGTCGCAGTTCCGCACGCGATTGCACATTCTTTCGGTGCGCGCGTCGCGATAAAAGCCGCGGCGCAAGACGGAACGTTGTTCGATAAATTGGTTTTGACGGGCGCGGCGGGATTAAAGCCGAAGTTTAGCCTAAAAAAAGCCGTAAAACGCGCAGAGTTTTCTTTGCTTAAAAAGGTATTGCCTCGCGAAAAACTGAAAAGGTTTTATTCGTCCGATTATCTTGCGGTAAACGACGTAATGCGCGAGAGTTTTGTTAAAATCGTCGCGGAAAATCTCGACGACGTAGCGGAAAACGTAACCAACGAGACGCTTATAATATTCGGCGCGTGCGATAAGGAGACGCCGCCGTATATGGCGAAACGGCTTAATAAAAAGATAAAAAACGGCAAGTTGAAGTTTATAGACGGCGCGGGGCATTTCGCGTTTATCGACAAGCCGCATACCTTTAACTGGGAGGTAAGAGAGTTTTTACTCGAATAAAATATGTTTCCTATCCGATTTGAAAATTTTTCCGATCTGTTTGCGGGAGGCGCGATAATATCCGTCGTCGCGGTGTGTTTTTTTAACGCCGCTTTAATAACGCTTTCGTCGTCGCGACAATTTCTTATAGCGCAACAAACGGGGTATAGCGCGGAAAGCGCGTTAAAGCGTTACGAGTCGGACGTCGTTTACAAAAACAGATTTATGTTGTTGTCGCTAATGTCATTTTTGGCGTTTTGTCTCATAAACGCGTGCTTTATTCCCGCGTTCGGCGAAAACGTCTCGTCGTTCGTCGGTTTTTCCGCGTACTTTTTGTTCGTAGCGATTTTCATTAAGACGGAACGCGCGGAAAAAGTTAAAGTTCCGCTAAAAAGAACGGCGCGACTTTTGCGGCTCGCCGTTACGTACTTTATACTTAACTTCGCGATAACCTTTGCCGCGGCGGTACTTTTTAACTTGATAGCGTACGCGGTTAAAAGCGACGTTTTGGCGGTGTTAAGATACGCGCCGATAGTGTTGTCGCCTATGATCGCGCCTTACGTTTTAATCGCTGCGGAAGCGATAAATTCGCCGTTTGAAAGAGCGCGTAACAAACGCTTCGTTGCGAAAGCGACTAAAATTCTCGACGAGTGTTCCGCGGTGAAAATCGGCGTTACGGGCAGTTTCGGAAAGACGAGCGTGAAAGAAATTCTCAAAACGCTTTTATCCGAAAAATATTCCGTTCTCGCCACTCCTCAATCGTATAACACACCGCTCGGCATCGCGCTAACCGTTAAAAACGGCGTGAACGCGGACTACTTTATAGCGGAAGCGGGAGCGAGAAGAAAAGGCGATATAAAAGAGATTTGCGATATAGTAAAACCGTCGATAGGCGTTTTAACGGGAATAAACCGCCAACACGCGGAGACGTTCGGCGACGCGAAAACGGTTAAAGCCGCTAAGTTCGAATTGTTCGAGAACTTGCGTGGCGACAAAATCGCCGTGTTTTCCGCGGATAACGACGGCTCGCGCGAGTTGTTTAATAAATTCGTCGGCGACAAATATCTCGCGGGGTTAAACGGAGACGCGGTTCTTGCCCAAAACGTAAAAACCACGGCTTGCGGTTCGACTTTCACTCTCGCGATAAAGGGCGAAAAACCCGTGGAGTGTAAGACTTCTCTTCTCGGCAGACACAACGTATCGGATATCGTACTTGCGGCGGCGGTCGCGTATAAGTGCGGACTGACTCCCCTAGAAATATCGCGCGGTGTAGAAAAATGCGTTCCCGCAGAGCATCGTTGCAGTTTAATGCAAGCGAAGGGCGGCGGAACGATTATAGACGACACGTATAATTCCAACGAGGACGGCGCGAAAGCCGCGCTCGAAACGCTCGCTCTGTTCGACGGAAGAAAAACCGTTATAACCCCGGGTCTCGTGGAATTAGGCGAGTCCGGCGCGGAGGCAAACGAAAATCTCGGAAAGAGCATAGCGAAAAGCGCGGACGAAGTAATTATCGTCGGAAAGGTTAACAGGTCGTTCTTAGAAAAAGGCGCGCTCGCGGGCGGGTTTTCAAGCGAAGCGATTAAGTTCGCGGATACGCTGGAAAAAGCGGTCGCGCTTAAAAACGGGGTGAACGCGGGTGAAGTCGTGCTCTTTTTGAACGATTTGCCCGATAAATACGAATAATAAAAAACTTAAAGAAAAACGAAAACACCAAAGCGGAAAAATTTTTGCGGAGGTGTTTTTTTATGATTAAAAACGTAGCCGTCTTTTTCGGCGGTGTGTCAACGGAGAGCGACGTTTCGGCGATAACGGGCGCGATAACTCTTAACTCGCTCGATAAAAGCAAGTTCAATCCCGTGCCCGTGTACGTCGACACGGACGGAAAAACCTATACGGGCGAACCTCTTTTTAATATCGACAACTTCAAAGCGTTGCCCTATAAGAAACTTACGCGCGTCGTTTTAATCGAAGGCGGGATTTTATGCGCCGAAAGAAAGCGCAAATTAAAAGAAATATGCCGTATCGACGCCGCGATAAACTGTATGCACGGCGGTCTCGGCGAGGACGGAAGCGTGGCGGGCGTTATCAATCTTGCGGGAATACCTCTCGCTTCCGCGGGGGTAGCCTCTTCCGCCGTCGCGATGGATAAGTGGTTGACGAAAATATGCTTAAAAGGGCTTAAAATACCGTGTCTTGCGGGGGTGTGCTATAATAGCGCGGAGCGCGCGGGTGAAAAACTTCCTTTTGCATTTCCCGTTATCGTAAAGCCCGCGAAGGGCGGTTCGAGTATAGGTATAAACCGCGCCGACGACGAGGACTCTCTTTACGACGCCGTAAAGTACGCGTTAAAGTACGGCAAAAAAGCGGTGGTCGAACCGTTTATAGAAAATATGACGGAGATAAATTGTGCCGTTTACCGTTCTCGCAACGGAGAAATAAACGTCTCGCCTTGCGAACGCCCCGTTACCGCCCACGAAATATTGACGTTCGGCGATAAATACGAGAGCGGCACGCGCGTTTTTCCCGCGGATATAGACGTTAAACTGTCCGACAAAATACGCAATCTCGCCGCGAAAACCTACGAAGCGTTAGATTACGACGGCGTAGTCCGAATTGATTTTATAGTAAAAGACGGAAAGCCTTACGTGAACGAGATTAACGCCGTACCGGGTTCTCTGTCGTATTATCTTTTTTGCGATACGCTTAAAGGGTTTTCCGCGATGCTTAGCGAACTTATAGCGGCGGCGGAAGAAAAATTCAAAGAGGAAAAGAGATACATTTCGCGGTTTGAGTCGGGAATTTTAAGCGGAACGGGCGCAAAGGGCGTTAAACGCGGGCGAAAACGCTTGTAAAATCGGCGCAACTGTGGTAAAATGTTTAAGATAAAAACGTTTTACGGAGATAGTATGGCTAAAATTACGATGAAAACGCCGCTCGTCGAAATGGACGGCGACGAAATGACGAGAGTTTTATGGCAATGGATTAAAGAAATCTTAATAGAACCGTTTGTGGAATTAAAGACGGAGTATTATGATTTAGGGCTTAAAGAGCGCGACGCGACCGACGATAAGGTAACGGTCGATTCCGCGAACGCTACGTTAAAGTACGGCGTTGCGGTTAAGTGCGCCACCATTACACCCAACGCGCAACGCGTGGAAGAATACGGGCTTAAAAAAATGTGGAAAAGTCCTAACGGTACCATTCGCGCGATATTAGACGGAACCGTGTTCCGCGCGCCCGTTATGGTAGACGGAATTAAGCCTTATATTCCCACTTGGGAAAAACCTATCGTTATAGCGAGACACGCGTACGGCGATATATATAAGGCAGTGGACGGCGCGGCAGGCGCGGGAAAGGCTAAACTCGTGTTTACCGACAGAAACGGCAACGAAGTAACGGAAGAAATTTTCGACTTTAAAGACGGCGGCGTCGTTTGCGCTATGCACAACACGGATAAGAGCATAGAAAGTTTCGCGAGATCTTGTTTTAATTACGCGCTCGACGTAAAACTTCCGTTGTGGTTTTCGACGAAAGACACTATAAGCAAAGTGTACGACGGAAACTTCAAAAAGATTTTCGCCGATATTTACGAAAACGAGTACAAAGAAAAATTCGAGGCAGCGGGAATAGAGTATATGTATACGCTGATAGACGACGCCGTTGCGAGAATAGTCAGAAGCCGTGGCGGAGTCGTTTGGGCTTGCAAAAACTACGACGGCGACGTAATGAGCGATATGGTTGCCACTGCTTACGGCAGTCTTGCAATGATGACGAGCGTTCTCGTTTCTCCGCAAGGCATTTACGAATACGAAGCGGCGCACGG
>CAZNWP010000071.1:0-6384 GCA_964576995.1 uncultured Christensenella sp.
AGAATTTATAGCGTTGATAGCGGATAAAATGCAATTAGAGCAAACGCGATAAAACACAAAACCGAATTAAGAAAAACCGACGTTTTGACGGATACGAAGTCGATTTCTTGCTTACGACGGGAGAGAAATTCAAACCTATCGAGGTAAAATCATTTTCTTATGCGCCGAACGGACATGAACTTATAGACGAAGATATATAAAATAAAAATTGAATACGTAATTACGTAGGCTTATGGACGGTCTGAAACATTGACAACGTAAAGCCGTAGGATACGATTCTATTCGGACGGTTAAACCGGACGTACGTGAGAGACCGCCGATAGACGATAGGATTCTAATATTAGAGTTCCGTCGTTTGTCGGCGGTTTTTTCTTTTTCAAAAAAAATATAATATTTAAGGAATATAAGATATTATAATTCGTCTTCAAAAGACTTATCTTCAAATGATATTTTAGATCCGGAAGCCTGACTGCTCGGAGAAATACGGAAGCGCTTTATATATTGTTGATAGAAAGTGGAGTAGTATTCATATCCGAGAGATTCTGCGACTTCTTGTGGCGGGATACCTTGTTGTAATAATTTTTGCGCAAGATAAAGTTTTTGATGCGTGATATACTTCTTTAAAGATATGCCCAATTCGTTTTTAAATATGTGCGATAAACGCGAAGCGCTTATGTTCAACGCTTTAGCAACGTTGTCTATGTTTAAAGGGGAGTTTATATTTTTTTCTATATACTGGGTGCAAGCAAAAACGTTTTCATTTATTATATTAGCGTTCGACTTGAATCCGGAAGATTCTTTTAATTTTCTCGACGTTTCGGTAAGTTCGATTATCATTTTGATTATTAAGCAAATCAATTGTAAATCAATGTATTTGTCGTTGCCTTGTCGGCAGGTTTCTCTAATCTCTTTAAAGATGTCAAGAATTTTTGATTGTTCAACGAGCGATTTGGGCAAAATAAAAGTAAAACTTTTGGCAGAATTAAAAACCGACAAAACGTTTAGATCGACAAGAGAAGGAATTAAATCTGTCGGAAAAAGCAGAACCATTCTTTCATAAGGTTGAGAACGGTCGATTTGTACAGAATGAAGGGTGTTGGGCGGCACTAAAAGAACGTCGTGAGGAAACAATTTATATGATTTGCCTTCGATTAGGTATTTCACAGACCCTGATAGCAAATAAAATAATTCGCACGCGTAGTGAGACGAAGAAGGAATAAGATTATTTTGTTCATCGTCAAGTATCGTCCTTGAATGATGGAACGTAATTCTGTTTTTTGATGAATATTGCACGTAAATCGTTTTCATGTTTTTAGTATGACATTTTATGATTTATTTGTCAATAGCTAAATTTGATATAAGCAAATATCGCTATGAAAAGAGCAAATTCCGCTATTGACTTTGGAAACGGTAAGTGATATAATCGAAAAAAAAGATAATTTTGCTTTTTACGGAGGATTATATGAGCAAAAAAATTTTATTAAAAACGATGACGTTTATTTTATGTGTTGTTTTCTTGTCGGGGGCGTTTGCTTGCGGGCACGTAGTAGATCCCGCCGACGGGCCAGATTCGGATAAAACCGTCGTTAGGGTAATGACGTTTGGCGGTGGCGTCGGAAGGGCGTGGTTGGATAATGCGGCTCAACGATTCGAAGAGTTGAATGCCGAAAAAGAATATGAAACGGGGAAAAAAGGTGTTTCAATCAACGTCAGCAGCAATATACAAACTAATTCCCAGAGCATGGCGACGTCCGCTGAACACATCTATTTTGACCAACTGTCAAATAAGCCCGATTCAATGATTCAGAGCGGATTGTTTCTCGATATAACCGATATCGTTCAAGAAATTTCCGACGATACGAGAGACGGTCAAAAAGTTTCAATAGAACAAAAACTTTCCAAAGACGCTATTCATAAGTACAAAGGAGCGGATGGAAAATATTATGCTTTGCCGCATTACGAGTTTTACGACGGTTTGACTTTTGATAAGGATTTATTTGACAGCAACGGTTTGTATTTAGCAGCCTCCGAAAGCGAAGGAAATAAATACGATTGTAAGCTTGTCGGAAAAAATTTCTATTTCGTAAAAAATGAAAACTCGAAAAAATCTTGCGGAAACGACGGTGTTTACGGTACTCAGGACGACGGATTGCCGACGACTTTAATTGAATTCGTTGCTCTTTGCGATTATATGAAACAAGAGAAATCTATTACTCCGTTTACCGTGGCGGGCGGGCATATAGACTACGTAAACTATTTTACGATTGGTTTATGGGCTTCTCTCGGCGGTTACGACCAAACTAAAGCGGCGTTTACGTTTAACTCGCAAGGCGTTGATACCGTTACGGGTTTCACGAGCGAAAACTTATTTGCAGGAGTCAATAACATAAAAAAACCGACGTCCGAACGGAAGTCCGTTAGCGAAGAAAACGGATATCTCGCGTATAACTCTTTAAGTAAATATTACGCTCTCGCTTTCGGTCAATTAATGCAGGAACAAGGATGGATAAGCAAACGTTCTACGCAGAATACGCATTTGCACACTGACGCAATGAGAGATTTTATGCTGAACGGTATCGGTAAAAACGAAAAAATCGGAATGATAATGGAAGGATCGTATTGGCTTAACGAAGCGGAAGATAACGGTATTTTCGAAGAGTATAAAAATCTCACGGGCTCTACTACCGATAAAAACTTGGCGTGGATGGGCTTACCGACTTCGTTCGATACTCCCGTTACAGAGGGAAACGGCAGAGAAATGACGCTTATAAACGGCGTTACGACTTATGCGTTCGTAAACGGTAATTTAAGTACCAAACCCGGCTCCGAAGGTGTTATTGCTGCCGTAAAGGACTTTTTGAAATTCCTTTATAGCGACGCCGAATTGAAGCATTTTATTTCTCAGACGGGTACGACGAAGGCGGATATTTCTATTGAGATAGAAGAAGACATTTTAAATAATCTTACCAGCGGACAGCAGTCGCTTATGAAATATCGGGCAAACAACCGCGTCGTTCAGCAAGACGCCGAAAATAAGACGTTTGACGTGAATTTTTATAACCTTACTTATGGCATAGAAAAAGGATTTAAAGCGCATTTTAACGGAATAGATTATGCGTGCATAGTAACCGGAGTAAGAGCGGGATATTCCGCGCAAGCCTATTTCGACGCAATAAAAATTACTGAAACCAAATGGCTTGCAAATTATTACAAAGGGGCGTAAATATGCAAAACGATAAGGTTAAAAGCACGCTAAGAACGAATTCAAGGCTTAGAAAAAAACTGATATTTTATATTTGCTTAGTACTAATTCCGTCCGTTCAGTTTGCTATATTTTACGTATACGTAAATTTTAATTCGTTCGTGCTTGCGTTTCAAGAGTACGTGGCGTTAGAAGGTTCGCTCGGGTATGATATAGAATTTGCGGCATTTAATAATTTTAAGGAAGCATTTTCAATTCTTTTTACCGACACTTACTATTTGACAAACTCTTTATTGTGGTTTGTATGTAAAGTTGCGGTAGGAATAAGTCTCGCTCTCTTGTTCTCGTTTTATATTTATAAAAAATATCCTTTAAGCGGGTTTTTTAGAGTGTTTCTCTTTATGCCGCAAATTATTTCCGGCGTGGTATTCTCGTTGTTATTCAAATACATTGTTACCGACGTTTATATCGTTCTTATGGAGTCCGTCGGAGCGGAAAACGTTTTAGGTCTTCTGGATAATCCAAGTACAAGGCAAGGAGTAACGATATTTTATAATATATGGATGGGATTCGGAGTTAACGTGTTGCTTTTCAGCGGCGGTATGAGTGCAATAGATACGTCGGTTGTAGAATCAGCGCAACTTGACGGTGTAAACCTTATCGAAGAATTTATTTATATAACGATACCGATGATTTGGTCTACTTTAACTTCGTTTTTGATCGTTGCGTTAACGGGCGTATTTACCGACCAGATGAATTTGCACGCGCTGTTCAGCAACCTCGCCGGAGAACTCGGGACGTTCGGTTATTTCTTATTTGTTAATGCTTCTAATGCGGATATTTTGCCAAAATCAGGTCAGTTGACTTATTCGGTTTTATCAGCCGTAGGATTAATACTTACTGCAATAGTTTTGCCTATAACTTTAATCGTAAGACATTTGCTTACTAAGTTCGGGCCGAGTGAAGATTGAGGGGAAAAATAAAATGAAATACAAAGAAAAAACAACAATCAATAAAATTTTTATCATATTCGTTTTTATTGTTCTGATTGTATATGCAATAAGTATTATTTTCCCTTTGGCTTGGGGAGTACTTACTTCACTGAAGTCTTATCACGATTTTACTATCGGGGAAAACGTCTTAGGATTGCCTAATATCGACGAGGGTGTTGTATGGAACAGCAGAAGCGAGGTTTTTAGGTTAGCGAATTATACGGAAGTTTTCAGAAATTTTTCGTTTTCCAAAGAGATTGCTTTTTATATCGGCAACACGAAAGTTTTACATAAGTCGGAAAATAATCTTTTAACGATGATATTTAATACTATGCTCTTATCTGTTGTCGGAGCGCTTTTGCAAAGCATCGTGCCTGCGATTATGGCTTATGCAACGGCAAAATTTACGTTTAAGTATAATATAGTCGTGTTTAACGCTGCTTTATTTGCCATGATTATGCCGGTAGTAGGCGCTTACCCCTCTGAGATAACGTTGTTGCGAAATTTAGGTATATACGATACGGTATTCGGTTTTATGTTGCAAAAATGTTATTTCGGCGGCTTATATTATTTTGTTTTTTACGGTTTCTATAAATCGTTGCCGGACGCGTATACCGAGGCGGCGGAAATAGACGGAGCGTCGAATTTTAGATGTCTTATAATGATTATCATTCCTTTGTCAATGAAAATGCTCAGCACCGTTTGGCTAATTCAATTCGTTCACTTTTGGAATGATTATACGACGCCTCTGCTTTATATGCCTACCTATCCCACGCTTGCCTACGGTGTTTGGTTTTTGACGTTCGGTTCGAATCAGTCGTTAACGCAACTTCCGTATAGAGTTGCCGGAGCAATGACGTTAGCAATTCCCATAATTATTCTATTTTTATTCCTCAAAAATAAACTTATGGGAAACATAACGATGGGTGGAATAAAACAATAAACGAAGAAAAACGAAAAATAATAAACGGAACTAAGAAAATTATAAGGAGAAAAAATGATAAACGGAACTAAGAAAATTATAATATGTTTAATCGCGATTATTTGTATGGCGACAGCTATGATTGCTTTCTTATCATACGATAATTCGGTACCCGCGGAAGCGCTCGAATACGAAGCGACGCTTTCCGAGAATTTGGAGCAACGATATGATTTGGGGCATACGCTTACCGTACCGTCCGCAACGATAAACGTTGACGGGCAAAACGTCAGTGCAACGAAATCGGTTATTATTTTTCCTGACGGAAAAATTTATTCTCAACAACAAGTAACGTTCGTAAAAAGCGGCGAGTATACAATCGTCTATTACGCTATTGTCGACGGTACGACCGTTTGCTCAAAGAAGATTTTTTGGGTAAATCCCGAAGAAGATGTGGTTTCGCCGCGTATTGAAATTTACGGAAAATTTGCCGAAGAAGTTTACGCAAAAGTCGCTTTGCGCGAAGAAGTTACTATACCTTACGCCGTGGCTACGGACGATAATCTTATCGGCGGCGTGAGCGTATACGTTTATACGAATTACGGCTCGGAACATCAGTCGAGCATCGGAATAAAAGACAATAAGTTTACTCCCACTACTATCGGAGAATATACTTTGATATATTCGGCAGAAGATTCTTTCGGTAATAAAACTACGGAAAAAAGAGTGATTTTGGTGTCCGAAACGGAAGGGAATTCGGCGGTTAGGTTTACCGTAGGAGAACAACGGAGAGCCGTTTCCGGTACGGTTGTCGATATTCCGGAAGTAAAGATAGAAGGATTATACGACGACGCTTCCGCGATTAAAGCGTACGCGTGTTTTAATAATGAGAAAGAAGAGGTAAAGGATAATAAATTTTTTGCGAAACACGTGGGAAATTATCAAATTATATACGAATACGTTACAGCGTTAAAGACTTATACTGAAAGCCGAGAGTTTAACGTAGTGTCTGAAAACGTAACTTTGTTTGAAAACAACGCGATGCCCAAATATTTTATTAAGGGAGCAAAGTATTCGTTCGATTCCGTTTACGCTACGACTTATAGCGGTGAAAATCCCGTATACAATAAAGCGCAAGCGTTTATCGCTCAAGATGGCGGTGAATACGTTGAAATGGATTACGACTCCGTTTCGATTACCGCTTCCAGTAAAGTACGTTTCAAATTCGTTGTCGGATCTTCTTATAAAGAAACGGACAGTTTCGACGTCGT